>JACRPI010000011.1 GCA_016214075.1 Candidatus Woesearchaeota archaeon | reverse complement strand
TTGAACGTACACATAGTTGGTTCAACCGATTTAGAGGGTTATTGATTCGTTGGTCTAAAAGACCAGATGCTTACATAGGATTATTGCATCTCGCATGTGGAATAATTACATGGAGGTCAATCTAATGGGATAGGCTCTAAAGATATATCGTAATCCTCCATCACGACTTGGTGTGCATCCTGGACGATCCGCAACTTCTTCGTCTACTGCTCTTTTGAGTCGGTTGAAAATGATTTCATCTTTGCTTTCAGACTCTTTTTTATATTCTGAATCTTTTAACCTTCCAAGAAGATCTTCTGTTGGGTTTTTTCTTCCTTGAACTTTCCTCCACATTTCCTCTGCTTCTACTCCTAGACGATAAATAACACGACATGCATGATAATATTCATAACCTAATCTTGTAGAACCAAAATACCCTAACTCGCTTGTTAGATCACTTCTGCTTTTTCCTTGATCATGGAGCACTTGCGCTGTCAAATCCATTGCGACTCCAAACTGCCGCGACGCCCTAATCTCTTCTTCACGCGCATCAATTTGTTTAAAATATGCATCAATCTCTTCAGGAGTTGCGTGTTTCATCCAATTATTTTTATATTGTGCTGGGTCGTCTCTGTCTGTCATTTTTTCCTCACCACTTCCATATTGTTATCACTACTAGTATCCAAAACAAGATTTTCAACCATTCTGGAATTTTTCTCTGGCAATAATGCGCGTAATAGGTCGATGTTCCTTCGTCCGCAGGCATTTGTATCACCACATGATTATTGCAATGATTATCACTGTCCAAAACAACCACTTGCTCCATTCTGGAACAGCAGTTCCTCGATAGACATTGTGGTCAAATAGATGATATCCTTGGTCCGCTGGCATTTTTCTCTCCTCTTTTTCTGTTTCTACAAGACTGCTATCAAAACAACCACAACTGCAATCCCTACTGCAAGCGTTGCGTTGCTGATTGTTGGCGCTGTCTTCACTGTTTTCATATACTCGACATACAATGTTGTGTTGCTCATTGTTTCATCCTCTTTTTACTTTTTGTTACTGCTCCATAGAGACATACAACTATAACTAGCTTTTGTACTTATTTTTGTTCTTTTTTGGAAACTTATATATAGAAATACAAAAAGAGCATAATTATGGTTGATTTAGACCTCAAAGACAAGAAATTACTCGTTGCGCTCAGTCAGAACAGCAGGGCGTCTCATCATCAACTCGGGAAAGCAGTCGGCATCAGCAAAAGTGCTGTCCCTTATAGAATTAAACGACTTCGTGAGGCAGGGATTATTCGACGATTCATGACTGTCGTGAATCTTTCTGCTGTTGGATACACCACGTACAATGTTTTTTTCAAACTGCACGCATCAAAAGAACAGGAAAAGAAGATTTTCTACTACTTTGACATGCACCCCTTTACGACGTGGGTATGCAAATTTTTAGGAATGTGGGATTTTCACGTTGAAATTGTTGCACAGGATTTTACTCATTTTAATCAGATTCTTATGCAGATGGTCGAGGAGTTGGGATCTGCTCTTGAAGATTATCGAACACATATTGCTCTTGAAATTTACAAAGTGGAGCACCTTCCCAAACAATTTGTGCAGAGCGCAAAAATTGCTCCTTTAGAAACACCAAGCAGAGTGTGGAAAGAACATATTGCTCTCAACATCATTGATCGAAAACTTCTTTACGCACTTGGCAACGATGCTGTTGCGCCCCTCCATGTGCTTGCACAACAGTGCGAGACAACGCTCGATGTCGTGCACTATCGCATGAAAAAACTTTACGCAGAGGGTGTCATTCTTCATTATATTCCTTTTGTTGCACTGGAAAAGATTGGCTATACAGAATATTTCTGCCATCTCCAATTACGACATCTTACTCCAGAAAAAGCACAATCTCTTAAACAATTTATTCTTCAACATAGCCATATCAAATACGCGTTTCGCGGCGCGTCACAACTAGAAGTACTATTTCTTCTTGCAGTACAGCATGTTAGTGAGCTTGACGCGATTATTCAGGAATTGAAACAACACTTTTTCAGCCACATTCTTGATATTCAAACACACCTTATTACAGAACAAGGGAAGTTTCACTTGTTTCCCGAAGGACTCACGAAAAGCATATAAAATAAGTTTCTTCTCTTCGTGCATGAAGCTTCTCGAGTTTATATTAGACACTGCTCATGCTGCACTTCTCTATCCTTCTGGGATTACGCGACCTCGCGTTGCACGTGGATACTTTACTGATGATGAAAATGGGACATACCAAAGAGCATTTTTTGAAGAACTGCTCTCTCATGGATTTCAAAGAACACCATTCCAACTTATTTTTCCTGGACAAACTGCTGGACTTATTCGCAAAATAGATCCGCCACAAGACGGCATGGATGAAATTCATGTTCGCTTTTATGATGACGGGGTTATTGCCGCTGAACTTGAATATGGTCGTTTTTCCGCAGATCACTGGCGAGCTCAACGAGAATCTTCCACTGCTGTTCTTGAAAAAATTCTTGATACTGAACTCACTCATCTCTCCCCAGCTGTTTCTGCAGGAATTAGAAGACAATTTCAAGATAGAGATTATAGTGAAGATGTTCTTCCCAAACAGCAATCCCTTGTCGCACATCCCTTCTGTGATTATATTCAATTGCTCGGGTTTACTCCTCTTTTATTCGCTCTTCAATATCCAACAACTGCCCTTGGAGCTCTTTATTACTTATCAAAAGGAGACCGCTATGCTGCTCTTGAACCTGCATTGGCA
The DNA here is from genome assembly GCA_016214075.1 of Candidatus Woesearchaeota archaeon. Taxonomy (NCBI): domain Archaea; kingdom Nanobdellati; phylum Candidatus Woesearchaeota; species Candidatus Woesearchaeota archaeon. The sequence continues at coordinate 55,093 of JACRPI010000011.1, read as the reverse complement.
GTTGCTTTTGAAACCCCTCTTCTTATTCTTTTTTATAGCACTCTTAGCTACAAGAGATTTTACAAAGTTCAATACCCTAAAACAAAATCATAATCTTTCTAAACGCATATAAACAACCTCTTTCTTCTTTGTTTTATGCCTATCACAGAACAACAAATCCAAGAAATTCAAGAAATTCTTCAAAAAAGCGAAAAACCTCTTTTCTTCTTCGATGATGATCCTGATGGCTTAAGTTCTTTTTTACTTCTTTATCGATGGGTCAAGAAAGGGACCGGCATTGTGGTCAAAAGCAGTCCACAGCTTGATGAGAAATATATTTCAAAAGTTGAAGAATGTCGACCGGATGTTGTTGTTGTTTTGGATAAGCCAATGATGAGCCAGAGTTTTATCGATAAAATGCAAGAAATCTGCGCGCCTACTATTATCTGGATTGATCATCATCCACCACAAAAGAATACTGGTGTTTTGTATTATAATCCGCGCGTCGCGGAAGACAGCGATAATCGGCCAACTAACTATTGGTGCTGGCTGGTTGTCAAAGAACACAACCCAAAAGACATGTGGATCGCAATGGCGGGGTGTATTGGCGATTGGTTTTTACCAGACTTTACCGCAGCATTTTGCGCTAAATATCCTAAACTCATGAAAGAACCTGTCGCAACCGTACAAGAAGCACTGTATGAGACAAAAATTGGAAAAATAACTCGTGTGCTTTCTTTTATTCAAAAAGGTCCGACAAAAAAATCTATGAACTGCATTAAGATACTCACCAGAGTTGCTGGACCTGATGATTTTCTTGAACAAAAAACAAACCAAGGGAAATATCTCTGGAAATGGTTTTCTGAGGTTAATGGTGATTATGAAGAACTCAAAAAAAGCGTGACTGATAGTGACGATGATATACTCCTCTTTACGTATACTGAAGACAAGATGTCGTTTACTTCTGATTTGTCTAACGAGTTGTTGTATAAATATCCAAAGAAGACGATTTTAATTTGCAGACAGAAAGGATTGGAGATGAAATGCAGTATTCGCGATAGTAACAAGATTTTACCTCCTGCAATTAAGAAGTCGCTTGAAGGATTAACAGGCTATGGTGGCGGACATGATCACGCGTGCGGGATTTGCGTGAATGTTGATGATTTCAACGTGTTCTTGGAACGGTTGAAGAAGGAGCTTCTATAATACCGAAATGTATATATTCACCTTTCTCTCGAAATAATGTATGAAACAGTTTATCTCCAAAATTATTCGCGAAGCGCAAAAGAATCCCAAACGCATTTGCTATCCTGAAGCAACAGAGCCGCGAACCATTGAAGCAGTGAAAATTATTCTGAATAAAAAAATCGCAAAACCTATTTTAATAGGGAATCAAAAAGAGATTGCTGCCGCGCTCAAAAAACATCATCTTTCTGCTGACGCGGTGACTATTCGAGACCCAACAAATGACGCAAATTTCTCACGCTATTTGAAAGAACTTCTTTCCATTAGAAAAGAGCATGGACTGCAAGAAAAAGAGGCGCGCAAATTACTTGAAGAACCTATGTACTTCGCAACAATGATGCTCCATATGGGAAACGCTGATGGTGTTATCTCTGGCGCGATTCATCCTACCGCGCATACGCTGCGACCTGCATTCCAGATTATTAAAACGCATGAAAAATTTCACAAAGCAAGCGCGGTATTCTTTATGGTCTTGAACAACAAATTACTTCTTTTCGCGGACTGCAGCGTCAATGTCGCTCCTGACGCAAAAGATCTTGCAGAGATTGCGATTGATACTGCAACGACCGCAACAATGCTTGGGATTACCCCTAAAGTCGCGATGCTTTCTTTCTCGACCTATGGAAGCGGCCAACATCATTATGTTGATAAAGTTCGCGAGGCAACCGCGATTGTGCAGGCAAAGAAACCAAAACTTTGCGTTGGTGGAGAAATGCAGGTTGACGCCGCGCTTGTTCCTGCTATTGCTAGCCAGAAATGCCCGAAGTCAAAAGTACAAGGAGACGCGAATGTGTTGATTTTTCCTAATTTAGATGCGGGGAATATCGCGTACAAACTTGTTGAACGATTAGCGAAGGCAAACGCCATTGGTCCGATTATTCAGGGATTGAACAAGCCGGTGAATGATTTGTCTAGAGGGTGCAGTATTGCAGACATCGTTGAAGTGACTGCTGTGACCGTGATGCAGGCGCAGGGGAAGTTGAGGTATAGGTAGATTTTTCTTGGTGCTTTCTTTTGTTTGTTTGGTATTGAAAAACATAGATATTTATAACCTTACAATAATGAATTGTTCATGAAACTTGAACTTAGATTACTTTTACTCAGCAACTATCTTAATTTTTTTGGTTCTGGACTATTTATTCCCCTTTACGCAATTTTTGTTCAATCAATGGGGGGCAATGTGTTTCACGCAGGCGCAAGTTTTGGAACCTACACGTTAACCGCTGGCCTTGTCACATTTATTTTTGGCAAACTGGAGGATAAAATTCTCGATAAGCGAAAAATGCTTTGTCTTGGCTATTTTTTTGTCGCTATTGGCGCATCGTCTTACTTGTTTATCACAGAACTTTGGCATATCTATGTTGTCCAGGTTTTGAACGCAATTGCGTTTGGCATATTTAATCCAGCATGGAAAACATTGTACGCAAACGATGAAGACATTGGAAAACAGGCGCAAGAATGGGCTCTTGTTGATGGTGGAGATATGATTTTAATTTCTATCGCAGCTGTGCTTGGTGGATTTTTGGTTAATTGGTATGGATTTAGAATGTTGTTCTTCTTAATGGCATTCGTGCAGGTTGTTGCTTTCTTGTTTAGCTTGAAGATTATTGGGAAGAAGAAAATAAAAAAGAAAAAATAATTACTTTACAAACTCCATATTCGTTCCATCTTGAAAGCCTTTATCTCTTGGGGGAAATAGCACTGGACAAATTTGTTTCTGCTTTTGCTCTTTTTCTTTGCTTATTTATTAGAGATTTGTATTATTTCTAAAAATCTCATCCACAAGACAACCATGTACACAGCACTGGACAGGTGCGCGTGAGATATATAAAGGACAAAGACATTCCAATTTCATGGCAGATGAGAATAAGCATCTAATTGTTTTTCAAGATAAAAAAATACGTCGAGTACTCCATAATGAAGAATGGTATTTTTCTGTGGTCGATGTTGTGGAAGCTCTAGAAGCAAGCGCATTACCAAAACGGTATTGGTCTGACCTAAAAGCGAAACTTGTAGAAGAAGGATTTGAACCGTACGATAAAATCGTACAGTTGAAACTACCTGCAGAAGATGGTAAACTAAGAGAAACAGACTGCGCTAACACTAAGAACATGTTCAGAATAATCCAATCCGTTCCTTCTAAAAAAGCAGAACCATTCAAACAATGGCTCGCAAAAGTAGGCTATGAAAGAGTACAAGAAATTGAAAACCCTGAACTCGCCCAACAACGCGCAAAAGAATATTATGAACTCAAAGGATATCCAAAAGACTGGATTGAAAAAAGACTCCGTGGCATTGCGATTAGACAAGAATTGACAGACGAGTGGAAAAACAGAGATGTTGGAGATGCAATTGCATACTCGATTCTTACTAATGAAATTGCAAAAGCAACATTTGGAGTTTCGATAAAAGAACACAAACAAATAAAAGGCTTAGAACCACAATTTCAAAATCAGAATCTGCGAGACCATATGACCGACCTGGAGCTAATATTTACTATGCTTGGAGAAAAAGCAACCACTGAAATCACCAAAGCGAAAGATAGCCAAGGATATGATGAGTGCCTCACTTCTTCCAAAGAAGGTGGAACTATTGCACGAGACGCAAGAGTTGCACTTGAGAAAAAGACTGGAAAGAAAGTCGTGAGCGGAAATACCTTTCTTCATCTTGAAGGAAAAGAACAAAAGAAAATAGAAAAGAAGTAAAAACAAAAAAATTCTTACATAAACTTCAACAATATACCGCCGTACTTCATGAACAATGGCACGAAGACAAGACTAATAATTGCGGTGAGTTTCAACAAGATATTCAAGCTTGGACCTGAAGTATCTTTGCATGGATCTCCTACAGTGTCTCCGACCACTGCTGCTTTATGACATGCACTGCCTTTTCCCCCATGCGCTCCCGCTTCGATGTATTTTTTTGCATTGTCCCATGCACCGCCTGCATTTGCTTTCGCAATCGCAAGCACAACGCCTGACGCAAGAATACCCGCAAGCACGCCTGCCAACGCTTCAACACCAAACAAAAGTCCAACAACGATTGGCGTAAGAACAACAAGCATTCCTGGCGCAATCATTTCTCTGAGCGCTGCTTTTGTTGAAATGTCAACGCATGTTTTGTAATCTGGCTTTGCTTTTCCTTCCATTAATCCTTTGATTGTCTTAAACTGTCTTCGCACTTCAACAATCATATCCTGCGCTGCTTTTGCAACAGATTTCATCGTCATTGCGGAAAACAAAAACGGAAGCATACCGCCAATGAACAATCCCGCAATCACCATACTGTCGAGAAGATTTACTGCGGAAAGTCCTGATGCTGCAATAAACGCACTGAACAACGCTAATGCTGTCAACGCAGCAGAGCCAATCGCAAATCCTTTTCCAATTGCCGCTGTGGTGTTTCCTGCTGCATCTAAGACGTCTGTTTTTTTTCTAACATCGCTTGGCAAACCAGCCATTTCCGCAATACCACCTGCATTATCTGCTACTGGACCATACGCATCAATTGCGAGTGCGATAACCAATGTCGCGAGCATTCCTAATGCTGCAATGGAAATTCCATACAATCCTGCAAATTTAAAGGAAACAAGCACGGTAATTGCAATTAACACAATTGGAATCACAGAACTTTCATACCCTAACGCAAGTCCTTGAATAATGTTTGTCGCTGCTCCTGTTTCTGATGCTTTCGCGACATTTCGTACAGGATCATACGCGTGCGATGTAAAATATTCTGTTGTGTAGCCAATTAAAAGTCCTGCAATTAATCCTACTGCGAGCGCAATATAAACACCCATTGCAGTGTATGTTATTCCATTGAGCACGAATGTTGCTGGAAGCCACAATTTTGTTAAAAAGAACATCGCGACAAGCACAATGCCTGACGCAACTGTTAATGCCATCTTTAATGCTCCTTCAACATTCTGTCCTTTTAAGCTCACAAACTTTACAGTTACTAACGCTGCTAAAATTCCTACTGCTGAAACTGCAAGCGGATATAATAATGCTGTTTGTAATCCCTGCGCACCAAACGCCAACGCGCCAATAACCATTGCCGCGCACGTTGATTCTGCGCAACTGCCAAACAAATCCGCGCCCATCCCTGCGACGTCACCGACATTGTCTCCGACATTGTCTGCAATGACTGCCGGATTTCGTGGATCATCTTCTGGAATTCCTGCTTCAAGTTTTCCCACAAGATCTGCGCCAATATCTGCTGCTTTTGTATAAATTCCGCCGCCTACTCTTGCGAATAACGCGATTGATGAACCGCCTAACGCGAATCCTGTTAAAATTTCCATTGCGGATTCTGTTGGAATACCCATTTTTGTGAGCATAATATAAAATCCTGCAAGGCCAACAACTGCGAAGCCGACAAGTGCGAATCCTAATACCGCACCTGATTTGAACGCAATGTCAAACGCTTTTTCAATACTGGACTGCGCTGCGTTTGCTGTTCGCACGTTTGCTTTTGTCGCAATCTTCATGCCCACATACCCTGAAAGAATTGAGGCAAGTGAACCAACAATAAACGCTAACGCTGTCCATGGACCTTCATTAATGTCCGCTGTTTTTGGATGATCTAAGAAGAAGAAGATCACAACAGCCATAGCGAGAATGAACCATCCTAATACTTTGTATTCTCTTGTCAAAAATGCCATCGCGCCTTCATGAATCGCGGCTGCAATCTCCTGCATTTTCGCATTTCCTGTTTCTGCTTTCTGCACCGTATCCGCAATAAATTTTGCAGCCAGAAGCGATAACAAACCCACTATTACAATAAACCACACAAACTCCATCATCCCACCCCGGATTAGTTATAGTTAGTAACTTGTCGTTAGTTTGCTGGGATTTTTAAAGGTGATGGTGCCCTGCTTCGAGAAAGCATTAAATACAAGGAAATGAGAAAGAAGCTTATGAATAAACAGAAATACATCCTTGTCCTCAACTGCGGCAGCAGTTCTGTGAAATATGCGCTTTACGATAGTTCTGAGAAAAAAATAACTCGGGGGATTGTTGAAGAGATTGGGACAAAGATAAAAAATCATAAGATTGCAATTTCTTTTATTTTAAGCACTCTTGTGAAAAAGAATTATATAACAACATTTCAAGATATTTCTGCTGTTGGACATCGCGTCGTGCATGGCAATGGATTAACGAAAAGTGTTCTTGTGGACAAGAAAATAATGAAGGATATAGAAAATGCCGCTGTGCTTGCGCCATTACATAATCCGCATAATATTGAAGGGATTCGCGCGATCAAAAAACTCTTACCTTCTGTTCCAAATATTGCTGTTTTTGATACTTCGTTTCATAGCACAATTCCTTCGCATGCTGCAACCTATGGGATTCCACTTTCTTTATCCAGGAAATATAAAATTAAAAGATATGGTTTTCATGGAATAAGCTATCAATACATTTGCGAGGAATTGAAACGAGAATTGGGAAAGCTTCCTTCTCGTCTGCTTGTTTGTCATCTCGGTAATGGCGCAAGTGTCTCTGCGATCAAGGATGGAAAAAGTGTTGATACGTCGATGGGCTTTACTCCTATGGAAGGGCTCATGATGGGGACACGATCTGGAGACATTGATGTTGGCGCTGTTTTTCATATTGCTGCGATGCGAAATGAATGTCGAGACATGAATTATATACTTAATTTTGAAAGTGGATTGAAAGGAATTACTGGAACAAATGATATGCGCGAGATTTGGAAACAAGCGCAGAAAAAAGAGAAGACTGCTCTTCTTGCTTTAGAGATGTATTGTTATAAAATACAAAAATACATTGGCGCCTATACTGCTGCTCTTGGTGGAATTGACGCAGTTGTTTTTACTGCTGGTGTTGGCGAGAATGCATGGTATGTTCGGGAAAAGGTTTGTACGCACTTGCAGCATTTAGGGATTGTTCTTGATGTTTATAAAAATAAATTGAATCAAAGAATAATTAGTAAAGGAAAAGTTAAGGTTTATGTGCTTCCTACTGATGAAGAGAAAATGATTGCGAGGGAAGTGATGAGATTATTTCACTAAAGAATATGTACTTCCCACACACGCGCCATACTGACATTTATTTGTGCCGCAGTCGTAGACTTTGTAGGACACATCATTAACATCGCAAATCATTTCGCGCAAATATCTTCCTGTATTTACGGGATCTTCTGACGCTGCTTTATCTGTATAACACTGGTCTGGGAATTGTGAACCATAAAAGATGCTGACAATACCTTTGTTCTCTGCATTGCTTGCGTCATTGTCTTTACACAAAGTTGCAATCCGCCCTTTGACTACTGCACCTGTCATATCTGTCGATCCTGTCAACACAGAGGAAAGCAACGTGACGACTGCAAGAGATGCGACTGCCACCACTATCAAAAGAAGGTATTTTTGCACAACTTTTTCATCCATAACACTTTTTTAGGGAAAAGTGGTATTTAAAGTTGTCGGATTTAGGAGTCATTCATTTTTTCTTTCCAAAAAAAGACTTTTTCGACGACAAAAGAAGCTTCTTTCAAAGCGCAACATATATAAAGAGAAACGCTCTTTTTTTCCTTATAATTTATCGTTATTTCTCGACGGTAAATTTGTAAAAAAACTACTGTGAAAAATATGGACGAAAAAGATCAAAATCCACAAGTACCTGCGCCAGAGGATAAAACTATTACTCCTGAAGCACCAGCAGGGCACTTAATTCTCAAACCCATTGAAGAAGAAATGCGACAGTCTTATCTTGATTACGCAATGAGCGTCATTATTGGCCGTGCACTCCCTGACGCACGAGATGGATTAAAGCCAGTGCACCGGAGGATTTTGTACGCAATGTATGACCTCAACATGGTCCATAACAAGCCTACTAAAAAATGCGCGCGAATCGTGGGAGAAACTTTGGGAAAATATCATCCGCACGGCGATTCTGCTGTTTATGAATCCCTTGTTCGTATGGCACAGGATTTTTCTCTTCGTTATCCTCTTATTGATGGGCAAGGAAACTTTGGTAGTCTTGATGGGGATAACGCAGCAAGTATGCGTTATACGGAAGCGCGCCTAAAAAAGATCGCAGAAGAATTATTACAAGATTTGGATAAAGAAACTGTGTCTTTTGTGGATAATTTTGACGGCAGCCTTAAAGAACCTTCTGTGCTTCCTGGAAAAGTTCCAAATCTTCTTATCAATGGCGCGAATGGAATTGCTGTTGGGATGGCAACAAACGTGCCACCGCACAACCTTAGCGAGATTACCGCAGCTGTTCGTCTTTTACTTGAAAATCCTGACGCAGATGTTCGCACACTCATGAATGTTGTCAAAGGTCCTGACTTTCCAACAGGAGGCATTATTGCTGGCAAAAGTGGTATTCTTTCTGCATTTGCAAATGGTTATGGAAAGGTTAAAGTTAAAGCAAAAGTCCATATTGAAGAAAAAGCAGGCAGGCAGAAAATTATTGTTGATGAGATTCCGTATATGGTCAACAAATCAATGCTTCTTGAAGAGATTGCAGAATATATCAAAAATAAAGTCATTATTGGTATCGCAGACCTTCGTGATGAAAGCGACAAAGATGGAATGCGTGTCTCGATCGATCTTAAAAAAGATGCGCAGTCAGACATTGTTCTCAATCAACTGTTCAAACATACGCGCATGCAAACCACCTTTGCGATCAACATGCTCGCATTAGTCAATAATGAACCACGCGTGCTTTCGCTTCGCGAATCGCTTCTCGTGTTTATCGAACATCGAAAAGATGTGGTGACCAAACGAACACAATATGATCTTCTCAAAGCGGAAGAAAAAGCACATATCCTTGCAGGACTTATTGTCGCACTTAATGACATAGACCGCGCAATCGCACTCATCAAAGAAAGCACTTCCGCAGAAAAGGCACGAACTGCACTTATGGGCCATTACGCGCTTTCCGAAATCCAATCACAAGCAATTCTCGACATGAAACTTCAGAAATTAACTTCTCTTGAACAAAACAAGATCCGCGAAGAACATGACGGCCTTCTTCAACTTGTGAAAGAATACAAAGAAATCCTTGCAACACCACAACGTATTCTTGACCTTATCAGCAATGAAATGCAGGAACTTAATGAACAATATGGCGACAAACGACGAACTGAAATTCTTGACATTGATGAAGAAAATATCGACGATGAAGCGCTTATTGAAAACACCAAAATGATTGTTACGATCACTCAAGCAGGCTACATCAAACGCCTTCCTGTTGATACATACAAACAACAGAACAGAGGAGGGAAAGGCGTTATTGGCACGACCACGAAAGAAGAAGATATTGTTGAAGACATTTTTGTTGCAGATAATCTTGACACTATTCTTTTCTTTACTGATCACGGAATTGTCCATTGGCTTAAAGTGTATCAAATTCCAGAAGGAACACGACAAGCAAAAGGAAAAGCAATTATCAATCTTCTCAACCTTGAACCAAACGAACATATTGCCGCAAGCATTCCTGTTAAAGTGTTTAAAGAAAATAATTATCTCCTCATGGCAACGAAGAACGGAACTATAAAAAAAACCAGCCTTATCGCGTACTCCAAACCTCGCGCAGGAGGGATCATCGCAATCACTCTTGATTCCGGAGATAAACTGGTCAATGTTCTCCTCACTGATGGAACGCGAGAAATCATGCTCGCAACGCGCAATGGCCTTGCTGTACGATTCCATGAATCTCAAGCAAGACCTATTGGACGCAGTGGAAAAGGAGTTTGTGGCATCACGCTTAAAGGCGATGATGAAGTGATCACGATGATTGACGCAGATCCACAAAAAACTGTTCTTACTATCACTGAAAATGGTTACGGGAAGAGAACCGCGCTTGAAGAATATCGACTTATTAACAGAGGAGGAATTGGCGTCATTAACATCCAATGCAGCGAGCGAAATGGTCCTGTTGTTGCGGTCGCATCTATTACAGAAGAAGATGATATTGTCCTTATTTCAAAATCCGGCATCACTATTAGAATGCCCACTAAAACAGTTTCTGTTATTGGAAGGAACACGCAAGGAGTTCGACTCATGAAACTTGAAGGAGGAGACAATGTTGTTGCCTGTGCTAAAATCGCGCGAGAAGAAGGCGTTGTTGAAATACAAACGAATAACAACAATACCACACAAGGAAGTCCTTAATCAAATGATATAATTCCTTCTGGGATTTTTAATGTTTTCCATTCTTTTTTCGCCTCTTCTTTTGTAGTGTTTTTCAAGAGAATAATATCTCTTGCTCCTGTTGTCCATGTCCAGCCATGCTTTTCAAGAACATCGAGCAGCTTTGCAATGGAGTCTACGCGTTTTTTAATTCTTTCCGCACTCGCACGAAGCTCATCTGTGTTTCCAATTTTATCAGAACCCATCTCTTCTTCAAACTCTTCTAACAACTGAATTGTTGCGCGTAACATTTTCTCACCTTCTTTATGGAACAAAAATTGCTATTGCTCGAGGAACACACGTTATTTTTACTGGTGTTTTTCCTATCAGCTCTGCATCGCAATGCACCATCGCATCTTTTCCTGTAATCTTTACTTTCTTAACTTTAAATATCTTAACATCGGAGAATGATGCATGTTTCTTTGTTGCAAGACCAAGACAATATTTAAATTGATTCATAACGTCTTTGTTTTGGAAAACAATGACATCAAGACTTCCATCATCTGGCCGAGAGTTTGGCACTATTTCTAAGATTCCCGAGAATTTGCCTATATTACAGACTAGCGCATAATAACAAGAAACTTTTTTTCCTGAAAAATGCAATGTGAGCTCCTGCGGATCATGCGTCAAAATTGTTTTTACCAAGGCAACAGGGTATGCAATCTCTCCAAATATTTTTTTCAGAAGCGGTTCAACATTCCTATACATTGCTGCATCTACCCCAACACCTGCACCAATAAGGAAATACCTGTGATTTGCTTTTCCTACATCAATATGCTGTCTTTTCCCCTTCTTTATGATGTTAAGCGCCTTGTCTATATCTCCAGGAATGCCAAAGGATCGGCCAACCATATTTGAGGTTCCCAATGGAATTATTCCTATTGTTTGCTTCTTCTGCCGTGGATTCTTCATCAGTCCATTAAGGACTTCGTTAATTGTGCCATCGCCCCCCGCAATAAGAATTCTCTCTGCACCTGTTTTTTTCGCAAACAACGCGGCATCTCCTTTCTTCGCTGTCTTCATCACACTAATTGCTGGAAATACTGCAAGCGTTCTTTCAATAAGATGCACTACACTCGCTGCTGCTTTTCCTGAAGCAGGATTGATAATAAGCAGTGTCTTTGCCTGCATGTTATTTCATTCTCTTTTTCTTTTTCTCCGAACGCATTTGCTGGATATCTTCTTCTTTCGTATACCGCTCATGGATTGGAAGATCTGATTTCTCATCTACTTCAAAAATATTTTCATACTCTTCCCTAATTTTTTTTCGTAATTTTTTGAATAGATCATCCATAATACTTACCTTTTATTTTATTACAAGACTGCTCTCTTTCTTAAACATGACATTGGTCACGACTTCATCAATCTCGTACTCTAACCACCCTGCTTCCAAAAGTGCTTCTTTGATTTCATCAAATGAAAGTCCTTCCTGGTATGCCTTGTACACATATGTTTCTAACTCTTTAAGCTGATCCCGCACAATGTCTTCTTTTGATTTTTGGTGGAAAAACTTGTAGATTCTTCGTCTATGCATTTCCCGTGCCGCGATAACTGTGCCAAGAATCGCACCAACTACAAGATTTATGAGAAGGATATATTTTATGAATGTATTTGTTGTCTGCTCGACTTCTTGTTTTATTTCTTTTATTTTTTCCGCATCAATATTTATTCCTGTGACTGCGCCCGTAATTCTCTCCAGTGGTTCTGCAAGGAAGGATTCTTCTTCTTCAGCTTCTTCTCTTGTTTCTTCTTCTCGTAATGTAAGATCTTCTACAGTAATTGTTATTTTTCTTAACTCTGAAACATTGTCAAGGGTAATTGCCATATCGGCAACTCCATCTCCATCAAGATCTATCTCTTCTGTTTCTCCTTCTTCTATTTCTACTACTATTGTTGTTGACTCTATTGTGAGCACCGCAGATGTATCACTTACCTCTGTAATCTCGATTGTGTGCGGCTCTCCATTGATGATGACCGTAAGTTTGTCTCCTACAATCAGCGCATATGTATCTCTCGATGAAGAACCTCCACCTCCACCACCTGATGAAGGAACACCTCCTCCTTCTTCTTCAACCTCTTCTTCTTCTTCTTCTACTGTTGGTTCTTCATCTTCTAACTCTGGCCCCATTGTCAGAACAAGAATATCACCCACCGCACTCACTCCAAATCCTGCTGTCGCAACATCTATCACCCCTGTTGCATTTGCAAGCGGACCACCCCAACTAAAAAGAACGGCACTCCAGCTTGGTTCATCTCCTACAGGAGTATAATTCACTTCCCTTTCCACAATGTTTCCAAACGCACTGTCACTACTGAAAACATGCCTCTCATCAGTGTTGGTGGTTCCATTAAAAATTATTGCAAAAACATTTGGAGAAAAAGCTAGAAGAAAAAGAAAAATGATTCCTAATAAAGATGTTTTTTTCATGTTTCATTTTTGACTAAGCCGATTTTATGTTCCTGTCTGTGAGCCCACTAATATGCCTTCTGAATTATCACAATTTATTGGAGGGAGACTTGCTATCCTCAATGATGTATTTGTAATAAACAAATAATTCAACTGCCCTGTCTCATTTCCTAAGGCGATGTACGCACATCGATTTGCTGCTGCAGCTCCTGCAGGCGCATTAATATCTAAATGGTGTTGATCTGCATTCCCTGTTGCTCCAATAGTCACGTTTGCTCCAAAGAAACCCTTCCCACTTGAAACGTTTAATGCGTCGTCTGTGTCTGTGCTTAAAACAGTGAGTGTTCCAGAAGCACCACTACCTATTCGCATATCTCCAACAGGAGTAATGTTGAAAACTTTCTTTACTGTAAAGATGGCATTAGCATCTCCGGGGATAAACTGCATGAAATCGTTTTGACCAACGTTTGCAGAATAACCACCTGAAATATTTAATGCATCATCAACATCAGTATTTAAGATAGTCATTGTTCCATTTGTTTTGAGATTTCCTGTTGTTCCACTCACGTTGAATCCTGAATTAACAGACAATGCTGGTCCATTAAGACTGTTTATTATGATGTGACCATTTTGCGTAATAGTGGGCTGTGTGGTAATAATGTTAAGATCACTAATCACCAAATTAGCAATCTTAAACTGAGATCCTGGACTGCCTTGCCCCATAATTAAACCACCAGATATATTCAACGCGTCATCTGTATCGGCATTCAGAATAGTCATTGTTCCATTTGTTCGTAATGCGCTATTCGTACCGCTGATGTTAAAACCACTATTTATACCGAATGCAACAGATTCGCTACTCCTCATAATTATTTCTCCTCCTGCATTAATGACTGCTTGCGTTACTATTGTTCCTGAATCACTTATTGTAAACCCCCTATTTCCTACACTAAATTGTGACGAGATCTGACCAGTACCAATAACCGCCATGCCTCCTGTCACGTTGATTGCGGCATTAGTGCTTGTATGTTCTACACGGATCGTTCCATTTGTCCGCAAAGATTCATCTGTTCCGCTTATATTGAAACCATTGTTAAGAGTAAACGCAGGACTAAGAGAAGGATTCTGGATACTGATACTTCCATTTGTTGTTAACGCTTCATTGGAGCCACTGACGTTAAAGCCGTTGTTTATGTTAAATACAAAAGGTGCGAGACCCTTAATTATTACTGATCCATTTGTCTCAAGATTGCTCGTAGCTCCACTGATGTTGAAACCATTATTCACCGTGAATGCTGGAGCAGAAGTATAATTTTCCACACTGATCTGCCCTTTCGCGACCAAACCACCAGCTGTCAAATTCACCGCGTCATCTGTATCTGTATTGAGACTCGTTATCCTTCCCGCAGTTCTTATATCTCCTGTTGCAGCAGTTATATTCACCGTTCCATTAATTGAAATATTTCCGCCAAAGAAAGAACCACCATTACTTATGTTTAAGGCGTCATCGGTATCATTACTTGATGTAGAGAGTGGTGTTGTTAACGAGATATTTCCCACTGTACTCATAAAGACTTGACGCTCACTTCCATTAAAATCAAGATCTGTACTATTCATTGTTATATCCATATAATATTTTGTACCAAAGCGAAGAGAAAGTGGCTGCGATCCATTCCCAATCAGAATATCATACCGACCATTTCTAATAACTCCATGAAAATCAGTTGAGGAATTGTAGACAAGGTTTCCTCCACTCGCCGCATCATAAATCAAAATATCTAAATTTCCCACAGAAAGAAGTCCACCATTAATTCGCGCAGTTCCCTGCAGCGGCAATAAATGCTCTTCTGCTGCGCGAACTACCAAAGAAGACAGCACTACCAATAGAGCGAGAATTATGAGTGCAGACCTCTTTTTCATATAACGCCCCTTCCTCTTTCTCCAACTATTAGTTGATGGTAGAGATTATTTAAATTCTAGAAAAATTACTTTATAAATCTTTTGTTTTGTCTTCGTCGGATTCTACAATATTTTCCACATCTGTATTTCTATCTACATTAACTATTTGTTTTCCTTTGATAATGTTCACTATTTTCGCCCGTTTCAAATGCACTTTTGTCAGGGACCACACCGTCACTCCACTAATCAAAACGCCAAATAAAGAACCAATTAACGCAAGATTTTCCGATAGAATTTCGATGAATGTTTTATCTTCTTTTTGCGCACTTTCGAGCTCTGCCGCAACATTTTCTATCGTTGCCTGCGCCGCAGCAAGGTTTTTCTGAAATTCTTTTTCATCCTGCTCAATGACCGCAACCTGCGCCTGTCGTAAATACTCTTTTATTTCTAGCAAATCTTTGTCAATGCCGAAGACAAGATACTCTTGTTTTTCTTTTTCATAATACAACAGCTCAAGCGCATTATACCTTACCCTTGTTTCGTTCAACGCAGCAAGCGCGGCAGTCTGATTAAACAAAACAATTTCTTCTTCCTCTTGTTCTTCTTCTGTTACTGTTATTGAAACTATTTCTTGTGTTACAAGCGTTTTATTTGCGTATACTTTTACAATAATGTCATTGACCCCTGCATTTCCCGCAAGCACTTTCGTAAATGTATAATCCTTTTCTCCAGAAGGTAATGCTTCTATCGATAATGTTTCCAAAGTAGTTATACCATATCCGCTGACTTCTGCTTCCACATTAAAGAGTGCAACTGTTCCTGTATTTTTTACAAGGATGTTAAGCTGCTGTTCTCCTGTCTTTATTGTACTTGGCGTTACTTTTTCCACAACAAGTGTTGTCGTACATTCTTCTTCAGGCGCATAGCAACTTCCATCACTACAGATTGTACAGCCCACATCACACTGGAGCGCTGAACAAACAAGAACAGTTGTTGCGTTTTCTTGAGTTTGATTTATTTCAGTTGTGTTTGTTTCGATACTCTCTTCTATTGTTGTGTTTGTGCTTTCTGTTGTATTTGTACTCTCTTCAGCCAGATTAGGTTCTTCAAAAATATCGGATTGATTTCCTTCTGTTGTGTTTGTTTCATTTTCAGAAATAGTAAAATTATACTCTGTTTCGCTCGTTGTTTCATTACTGGATTGATTCTCCTGCGCAGAAACAAACGTCAGCGCTACAACTACTAAAACAAGAACCACAATCACTGAAAAAAAATGTTGTACAATATCTTTATTCATTTTCTACACGAGGCGCAAGAATAAAACTGAGCATCAGTTTATCCACTAATTTGTACTCCAACTTCAAAGGGTAATCTTTGTTGAATTGAATGGAGACACTTGGCACAAGCTTTCCTGCCGCAATCATTTTCTTCAAATATTCAACAGAATATTTCGCCTTGACTCTTTCTGCTTTTGTTGTCTGAATTACCGTTGTTTCATCTGCAGGAATTTCTATATGCGCTTTAGACATATCTCCTTCTGCAGAAACAGTAAACTTCTCGCTTTCTCCAATAAAGGAAACGCTTTCACCAACAATGTCCACGTCTTCAATCGCTTCCACAAGCTGCTCTGCATTTGTGGTAATTGTTAATGGGAAATTTAAATCAGGGATTTTTTGTTCGCGCTCATCTGCATCAATAATAGGAAGAGAAAACGTTCTCTTTGTTTTGCTCTTCAGTGTGACATCAAGCTTGTTGTCCACAACTTCCAATGTAATCATATCATTAGGTTTCGCACGCCTGAGCACTTGTTTGAGATTATTGAGATTCAAAGAAAGACGAACATCTTTTTCTACTTCATATTCCACGAAGCTACTTGCGAGAAGCCTAAAGATGACCATCGCAACATTCGCGGGATCCATCGCGACAAGTTCAATTCCTGTTTTTGTGATTTTGAAACGCGCTTCTGTGACTAATTCGCTGATAATAGAAATACTTTCCTTGAGATATTTTGGTTCTGCTAATGTTAATTTCATGGTCGTCCCTCTTCTATATTATTCTCAGTACTACTGAAAAAGTGAATCTCTGGTACTTTATAAAGATTTTTGTTTAAGAAATTTCATGCATCGTCCCATTTTTCGAATAATGGAGGAATTCATCACTATAGCTGAGTTCTTTTCCGATGCTGAGCAAATTTTTTTGCATTTCGAAAGGTCCATGCGCAGGAATAAGATGCTTTGGATGGAGCGCGCCAATAAATTCTTTGAGATCGTTTCTTGTTGCATGACCAGAGACGTGAATGTCTCTGAAAACAGTGACTTTTTTTCTTTCTAACTCTTCCTCAAGAACATACCTATTCTTAATATTTTCTTCATTTGGAATAACAGTTGATGAGAAAATAACCACATCGTTAGGCAGCAGCCTCAGTGGCAGTTGATTCATGGCAAGCTTTGTTAATACCGCGTTCGGCTCGCCCTGATGTCCTGTCGCGACGATAAGATAGTTATACTTATTTTCCATAATTTTGTTCAATCCTTTTTTGATTTGATCTCCGTACTTTATAATTTCAACGTCTTGAAAATCAGTCATGCCTTCTGCAATCGCAGCGGCTTCCACATATTTTGCCAACGAACGACCTATGAAGACTGTTTTTCTATTAATTTTTTTTGCGCACGCGAGGATTGTTTGTAAACGTGCAATGTGTGAAGAGAATGTAGAGATGACTACTACTTTATTTTCAAAATCGTTTTCTTCAAACACTGTTTCCAGCATTTCTTTTGCTTTTGCTTCTGATGGTGTTGGTTCTTCCTGATCTGCTTTAATGCAATCACAAATTAACGCAATTGGTTTATATTTTTGGAGCTTTACTATATCTGTTTTTTCTCCAAAGGTGGGAGTTTTGTCAATTTTAAAATCATTTGCGTAGAGGATAGTTCCTTGTTTTGTGGTGATTGCGACGATCACTGTCTGAATGACAGAATGGGTAACGGGGATGAGTTCTATTTCAAAATTTTTTGTTTTGTGGATTTTTCCTGTTTCCAATGTTTTTATTTTGTTCTGGATCTTCATGTAGTGATCCTGTGTAATTTTTTGCAGCACTTCTTTTGCGAAAGGGGTGCAAAGAATTGTGGCGTTGTATTTATTTTCTAAATAAGGAATTGCACCCATATGATCGAGATGCGCGTGTGATGGGATGATCGCCACTACTTTACTTTTATCTAACTTGCTGTCATCAGGGACTGCGCCGACTTGCATGAGCATTTCTTTACTCAAGGGGTTTTTTCCTTCTTTGTCCTGCAGCTTGATGTAGGGCTCTAAATGAAGACCCATATCGAGAATAATAATCTCATCTTCCGCTTCTATCGCAGTCATGTTTCTGCCTACTTCTTCATAACCGCCAATCGTATGTATCTTGATCATATTTAGAGAGTAAAACGCAGGTTGGTTTTTAAGGGTTGTGGGGGATTTGGGTGTTAAAATTTTAAAAGGGAAAAGCTCTACTCCCTTTATGAAAATACCTCCACTTACTGGATCAAATAATATGCACTGGAAAACACCTGAAGCAGGGGTTTTGTTTTCGAAACCTGGCTTTATTACTTCTGGTTATGACATGCGGATTCTTGCTCTTGCTCGAGGGAAAACATATCATACAGAGAAAGGATTTTCTGTGATTGTCAACATGCTTCGCGGAAGCATTTCTATTGGTGCGCAAATGCTTGCTGCTGTTCCTGAAAAAAGATATGATATTGCGCAGTACCATTCTTCCACTGCTCTTCATGCAGAAGAAGAGAGTCTTGCATTTCTCTGTTATGAACGTAGTTCTGGCGAAGTGTATGAGCCTCTTTCTGGCCTTGAGATGAAATGGATCGAACCAGCACCTGGCTGTCATCGAACAGATCCAAAGATTGAAGTTGACGGGATTCGCATTAATTTATGGTATCTTGTACCAAACAAAAATGGAGGTATTCACAATCATGCTGAAAATCAAGGACATAATATTGGAGATTCAAACGTACAATTTGTTGAGTGGCACACGCAACTTCGCGGCAATGGCTGGATGGTGAAATATCATTCACAAAATGAAGGAACCGAATACGAAAGGATTCCAATGAAGATTGGTCATGCACATCCACTTTTTTCTACTGTTGAAAAAGGAGTTATTCATTATCCCTGGCACGCATACGTGACTGGTGACCAAGGAGCATTGTTTGTTGCGTTTGAGGATACTAAAATTAGAAGATAATTTCTTGAAAAAAATATAAAATGCGGATGACAGGACTCGAACCTGCGTAAGCACTAAGCTAACAGTTCTTGAGACTGTCCCGTTTGACCACTCCGGCACATCCGCAATATCTAATCATTGAGAACAAATTACTAATTTATAAAAGTATTCTCTCATTTTCTTTGAATAGATTACTCCACAAACCGCAGAAAAATATTCGCTCAGCAAAGACTTCCATCAGAATCCATCCATTTTTTATTTATATAAAAAAAGACATGAGGATTCAAAAAAGCAGTAGGGCGATTAAGAGAAGAAGATTACACTATAAAAGAAAACGATTAAAATTTAATCCTCAAAACCTACTTCAACACGCGTAATTCTTCTTCCAACTTTTTAATTTCAGAATTTAATTGTTCTAACTCAATCTGCGTCACATGCGCCAAAGGAGATGCTTTTGCTCTTTCTGGAATGCCTTTCACTGTCGGCAAACATGCACGAAGCTTTCCTGCCAACTCGCGAATCTGAACAGTCGTTGTTTTTAACTGCTCAATTTTGCGCAACTTTTCTGCTTTGAGCTTCTTGTATTTTTCATAACTCTTCATTCCTTCCAAAATCTGCTGCGACGCCTCTAACAAATTCTTTCGCACGTCCTTTGGCTCAGGAACATTGATGAAAAATAATTCTTCACTCATTGCTTGTTTTTTTGCCATGGTTTTCTCTCGAGGATTTATGTTTCTACATTACATCTCTTCTGGTTCTGTTATTGTATTATCAATAAAATGAATTCTATTTTCTATTTCTGCGACTACTGTTTGCCAGATTTCTAACTCTACATCTTCTTCCTGCTTTAATTTTCTAATTTCATTCAACGTGTCTTTCGCGCTCATTAATTGCGCTTTTAACGTATCCACTAACGCAAGGATATTCTTGTACTCTTCAAGTTTTACATACACTGGTTTTTGTGCCATAGATTTTCACCTGATTATGCTTTGAATAATAATTTATCAATTTCCGCAATGCGCATTTCCATTGATTGCTGAAACGCCTGCCACTTGACCATTTGCTCGATTTCCTGCTCATTCAGATCTGTCAAACGGAACGCAGTATCTTTCGCCAACGCAAGATCTTCACCCATATTCACGAGCTGCTCGCCTACTTCATACAACGTAGCGACAGTAATGAATTGCTTGGAAATATGCGAACTTTCTTTTTTTAGCTGAGGAATTGCACGCTCTTGCGACATAAATTGGTATGGCTTTTCTTCTTCTTCTTCTGGATGAAGTTCTGGATGCTCTTCTTGATGCATCTGGGGCAGATGTAATAATTCCTGTGTCACGTCAAAAGGAATTTCTCCATGCTCTGTGCTCTCGCTGCTTTGCCCTGCTCTTTCAGGACCATAATAAAATTTGAATTGTGGTTGTTGTGGTTCTTGTGCGCCACCAAAGAGCGTTACTTGAGGCATTTCTGAAACACTTTGCTGTTGTCCTTGCCCTTGCGGTGTTGCCATCTCTTCTGGCGGCGTTGGCATCGGCATTTCTTCAGGCACTTCTCCGTATTGCGCATTCATGTCTGCTCCAGGAGGCATTCCGATTGGAGGAATTTGTGCCCCTGGCGCAAAGGACGGCGCACTTGGCTGAAACTGTGGCACTGCGCGCTGCTGAGACATTGGAAAATTCATTGGTTGTTGAGAAAATTGTTGTGCAGGAGGGAATTGCGGATATTGTGGAGAAGATCCTTGCGATTGTTGTGGTGCAGGAGTATACTCTTCAAATCCTGGCGCTGGCTGCATTGGACCTTGCACTGCCTCTGGCATCGGCGGTGTTTCTAAGTCTTGGACTGGTTTTGCTGCTTTCTTCTTCTTAAACGCATCAAATAATCCCACAAAAACACCCCTTTCGTGCTCTTTTTACAACTCCTGCAGTATGAGTAACGGAATGACTATTTTTATGTCCGTTACTGGAATAGTAAACAACATTTTCTTCTTATGTCGAACTTTGTTGTTTACTATATTAAAAGCTTTTGCACTATTGGAAAGGAGTACTTAGCTCCATTCTTCAATCAGCGCGCGGTCTCCTTTTCCTGTCATCTTCACTTGTAAAATATGATCTGTTGTGTCTATACACAAATAATTTTGATCTGCTGTTCCCACTTCTATTGCACCAAGATCAATGCCTACTTCAAGCTCATCGAACGGATCTGTATAAACATTTCTGCTTGTGTCATCTTGCCAGGCATTGCACATGAATAGATTATAATCTTCATGATCATTTTTACAAAGTCCTTCTTCTTGATAATAGATTGATGCGGCAGTAAATGTTTCATGCTGCACAAAACAGACTTTTAGTATTCCTACTGGAACAGAGAAGGTTAACTTCTTCCATTTTCCATACACAGGTCTATATTCATCTGCACTATTTTCAAGATCTGTCTTAAACTGGACAAGCTCGATCTGGTTGACTTTACTCCCCAGTTCCATAATATATTTAACGCCAAACAAAAGGAGTAGACCAATAATAACTATCGCAAGAATAAAGAAAAAGATTTCTGAAGTTTGCGCTTTTTTGTTCTTGCCCATGTTTTATTTCTTTCTTTCCTTGATTAATCTCTCTAATGCAGTAAATGATTTTGAAGGCTCTTTTTTCGCTGGCTTTTTGATTACAAGTCCTTCACCCAATTTCTTTGGCGCTTCTTTTTTTTTTGTCGCTTTTTCCTTTGTTTCTTTTTCTGCAACAGCTTTTGCAGGCGCTGCTTTTTCAGCAGGTTTTTTCTCTTGGAGTTTTTCACCAAGAGCTCCTTTTGGTTTTTCTTCAAACGCGCCAAAGATTTTATCGCGTGTTTGTTGCTTCTGCTGCAATATTTTTTGCAGCGATGGTTTTTGCACTGACGGCATTTGTATTCGTTGTGGTAATTTTTTCAAGGTACTTAGCGAAGGTAATCCTTTTCCAAGACTGCCAAACGCGTTAAATGAAGGAGGTAATTTTCCTTTTTTCTTCATATAGTAAATATATCCATAATATCCGCCAGCACCTGTGCCGATAATTAAAAGAATAATTAGGACCCATGTCCAGATACTCCATCCTTCTTCATCTGCGCTTTCTTTCGATGCTGCAGGACTGGTTTGCAAGGTTACATCTTCACATGTATCACAGCTTCCGCCACAATCTGTGCCTGTTTCGTCTCCATTCTTCACGCCATCATCACAACTCGAAGCAGTACAAATCTTGGAGGTACAATATCCTGACGCGCAATCTCTGTGATAGACACAACTCATTCCTTCACTGCACGCTTCACAGTAATTGCCACCACAATCGATATCACTTTCTCCTTGGTTGATAATGCTGTCTGTGCATGTTGCTTCTGCGCAAATGCCATTTTCACAATTGACGCTGACACAGTCTGTGCTTACTTCACACATACTTCCTGCTTTACACGCATCACAACTGCCACCACAATCGACGTCTGTCTCATCATCATCTTGCACGCCATTCGCGCACGCATGATAATCAATTTCTCCCACTGTTGACGCGTTGAGATCATCATCTGTGCCAGAACCACTCGCGTCAATAAAGACCCCATCGCTAGAGCTTGTGCTGCTCCATAATCCTACTTCATTTTGCGCTTTGACATTCCAATAATACGTGGATTGATTCTTGAGATCTAACGCATCGACAAGCGCGGTTTCATTATCTGTATACGTCCACGTCACTGTATCATTGTACGTTGCTTTCGTGCCAATGGAATAGACATATTCTACAATTTCTGTTAAGCTGTCGCTTGCGCTCCACGTTGCTGAAAGTGATGTATTAGAATAACTGACATCACCATCTTCAATGAAATCAATCACTGGCGCTGTTGTATCCACTGGGAACGTAAAGTAATCTGTTTTTTCTCCATCGACAAACCAGCACGTGAAATAATATGTGTAATTACCATCCGCACTGACTGTTATGCTTCCTGTTTTGTATTGTTTTTCGCTTACTGCAGTCATTGCACTCGTTGTTGCATCTTCGCTTGTTCCATACGTACAACTGCTTGCGCTTCGTGTGGTGCCAATGTTTATCGTAAATGTTCTATTGCCGCTTGCTTCTGGCGAAATGAGATAGATGCCTGACGCTGCACTGCTGTCAATGCTGAACGCAAGACTTTCTGTTTCTGACGTCATATACGCGCCATTCTGGCACGCGACATACAATGTGTATGACGTGAGATCATCCACATCTTCAATGGTATCACTATTTTCTGTTGCGTACGCTGCGTCATCATAGCCTGTAAATTTATCCATTCCTGTACTAAATCCGTCGCCGCTGTCGAAACTATATTTGCATTTTGTGCGATCATCTGTCGTGACGAGGAGTTGCACATTTAATGGAGACTCCACAACACTCGGTGGATCTTTGCCATCGCTATTAATGATTTCAATATCTTTAATTACTGGTTTTGTACTGTCGTATTCCAGGATTAATCGTTCCGCATATTCGACGCCGTTTACTAAAAGACATTTCACATACACATATTCTTCAATGCCGTCTTTTGATTCATCAATAGAATATGGCGCGCTGTAGAGATATTCTCCACTTGTGTCGCTTGCGACTTGATTGAGTGCAATCGATTTGTTCAGACTTGCATTATTTTTACTGTAGCCACATATTTCTGCTTCAAGATAGGTTCCAATGACAAAGTCAAAGTCTGTTTCCTCAGAAACACCATTCGCCGGCTCTTCAATCCAGATTGCCGCTTCGCCTAATTCTGTGGTGTATCTTACACGAACTGTTTCTTCATCTGTTGTCGCCCCTGAGCGATCTGTTCCATACACCGTGATATAATTGTATGTGCTTTCGTTTGCTTCTAAGGAAAGATCCACTGTTGTGCTAAATCCGTCGCTCGCGTCGTCTGTGTAGGTGACTTCTGTTCCATCTGTTTGTTTCACTGTTATTGTCACTGTGTTTATCGCAGTGCCTTCTGTTGCATCACTGTCTTCGACTGTTCCAGTGACTGTGACATAGGGCACAAACACACTTTCTCCATCGCTTGGACTAGAGATGATAAGTTCTGGGTCATAACTATCCACTTTTATTTCTGTGCAGGAAACATCTTCTTCAAGACCACCCATCTCTAAATAGGTTGCTTCTGTGCTGTAATAGCAGAGATTTAATCTGCTCACATCACTGAGGTTGTACTCAATGGAATCTGTTGGATCATATTCGTCTGTTGGATCACATTCTTCAGTGTCGAGGCAATAATATGTTTCTTCACAACCAAATCCATATTCCGGATCATCTGCGCAGGAAAGGTACATGTCGAGTTCTTCTCCTGTGTAAAATGCTGCAAAGTCAAACTCATTTCCAAAGCTGTCTACTACTGTTGTTGTTGGCGCAGTGTCATCATAGACAAACGAAATTTCATCATCTGCTTCTGTGCCATCATCTAACTCACATTTTACATCAAAGAAATATAATCCATTATCTGTCAATGTCCAGTCTCTTGTGTGCAGGTAATACCCGTCTGCACTTTCTGCTTCAAATCCTTCTTCCATGTCTTCAAAAGATTCTTCTTCGACATTTTCACTAAAGCCACAATCTGCGCTTTGCAATGTTTTGACTTCCAATGTTACTGTCGCATCATCGACGTAATATTCTGGGCTGCTATCAAAGATTGAGGTGTCTGCATCTACTCTCGCGAGGACAAACGCATCGCCTGTATTTCCTAAACTATCTGTGCACGTGACTGTGTACAAATAATATCCATCGCTGAGGTCTTCGAATTTTGACACAAAGTGATCATTATATTCTTCTTCAAATCCGCTTTCTCCTGTTTCAAAAGAGTCTGTACAATACGCTTCTTCATCCACACTGACATCGAATGTTAATGCAGATTCGTCGTATGGCTCGCTTGTGTCCACAGAAACATAATAATCAATGATGATTGTTGGCGCCTGCTTGTCCACTTCAAATGAATACTCTTGGACGACTTCAAGGTTCTCTGAATAATCTTCTGCATAATAATACAACGCGTATGTCCCACTGCCATCGCCAAGTTCTATACTTGCAAGTCCTTCGCTGGATAGTTCTGCTGCCGTATCTGGATAACATGAACTTCCATCATCGCTGAGGCAATAATACAATGCTTTGACCCCAGATCCTGCTGTGCCATCATCATCATAATCTGTGGCAAGAAGTGTGATATTGATTGCGCTCATTTTGTCCGCAGTGAGAACGATTGTTGATGGAGGAGTCATGTCTTCTTGTCCATCATCTTGTGCACCATCGCCATTTGCGTCTTTGTAACATTCTTCGCCATTCCAGTAGCAGAGACCGAGCCCTAACGTGTCTTGACTTTCAACAATAATTTCATTGGTGTCTTCATCAATCTCTACATTATAATCTCCACTACAACTTGCGGAATCTTCGTACGCAGTACAGGTAAAATCTCCAATATCTGTACACTGATTTGTTAAGCCACTGAGATAACACGTCGCATCTTCGACGCCAAACTCTTCACATCGTGTTGCTGTGCACGCGTCAAAGATGCCATTCTTCACCGCGTCATTGCACGCATCACAGCGCGCATAGTCTGCTGTTTTTTCTTTGCAAATGCCGTTGGAAATTCCATCGCCACTGCTGAACTCAATCCAATCGCAATCTCTTTGGAGGCATTTGTTATTGTAGCCTTCTGCATTATATTGTTCTGCGCACGCGCTTTGACTTCCATAATCATAACAACTGCTGACATCTGCGCATTCTTGGAATGAATCCGTTGTTGTTAATGTATAATCATAATAACACATTGGAATTGCGCTGCAGAGATAGCCATCATACGCATCGTCATCGTTATAGAGATATGTTGTATCAAGAATTGCATAGATTCCTAATGGATCACCGCAAGTTGCACAATCACTCTGATATTCACAACTTGTCGTGCCATCACTATACGGACCAATGCACATATAATCAGAACCATATTCCACGTGACAATTTTCAATATAACTTACTTTATTTTCTGATGTACAACCCACACGATAAATCAATTCTTCACTCATGCCATCATACGCGTCAATGCAAAACTCGCTGGTGGTCATCTGCTGACACCACGCATCGCCACTGTCTTCTATGCAAGAAGGTTCTGAATATGTGCTTGTACCATCAGGATAGACTGCTTCGACGACATAACAATAATATTGATTTACTCCAACTGTCGTGTCTGTATATTCCCACGCATCTTCAATGTTTGCGCCAACAATATCTGGATATGCTGTTTCAATTTCCGCATCTGTTAAATCCGTGATATCTGTTGTGCAACTTTCTCCTGTGCAACGCCTGAGATTAAATTCTACAGAACAGGAAAGCGACCAACTGATTGTTAATTGTGCTTCTCCTAATGTATATTCGATCGCATCAATTTCTGGATCAATAGGTGTTGTTTCACACGCACAACTACCGCAGGTTTCATACGTCCCATCTCCTTCGCAGTCATTTACATTAGTCGTGCTACAACAAACATACGTGCCGCCATAAGAGAATCCTTTACTTGCGCCATCTTCACTTAAGCAACTGCTGTCTTCTCGCGAAGAACCACACGCGGTTTCATAACAATCCAAATCATCGCAATTATTTAATCCATCGCCATCTTGATCTGTGGAATCATCACATACTTCTGGTTCGAGACCACAAGAGCTGGTGACATCGCATGAACTCCATGCTCCGCTTTCGCATGTTTCATACATCAAACACCCTGTGCCTGATTCTACACCACAATATTCGCGTTCTCCTTCTGTACAGACTGCATCACTGCTGCTTTGACAAACGCCATCTATGCAGTAATTTCCTTCTTCACAATATGTTCCGTCTTCTTCGCTCGTGACATAACAATTACACGCAGTGCTGACTTCTCCCTCGCTACATGCGTCAAGATCACCAAGTTCTTCGCTTGCGGTGTCTGCAGCGTAACAACCTGCATCATCAGGATAATCTGTATCGCCATCTCCATCATTATCTTCATCATCATCACATGCGTAGAGTGTTGTTTTTTCACTGCTGTCTGTCGCGCTGCTACATCCTGTGTCCAATGGATAATCTTCAAGTCCATCGCCATCATTGTCTACGCCATCCGCGCATTCGATATCTGCTTCTGTGTATGTTGCTGCGAGGTCTGAACATTCGCTGTCTGAGGTGATGCTACTGTCAAATGTTCCTTCGACGCTTATACTACAGAAACCTGATGAACTGATTACTGAGGTGAATGTCGCACCATCGTTATAGATACAGCATCCTTCTGTACATTGCGTGATTGCGCTACAGCCGTCAGTAACCCACGAACCACCATCATATTCACAAGTTCCTTGAAGAGATGAATCACTACATGTTTGTTCACTGTCGATATAACAACAACCCGCATCACTACAGAATCCACCAACACTACTACTCGTGCTGGAATAGAAATTATCTTCGCAATCGCTTTGATCTTCTGGCGCGCCATACTCTCCATAATAGTCTGCGCTTGAGGGACAGCAGTCTTCACTGTCTACTGTGCCACTACAATATGTGGATTCTCCTGGGTTTGCGCAATATCCCGCAAAAACAGAGAGAGAAGAGAGGATGAAAAGAATAAATATAGATATAAAAGTATAGAGTACTCTTTTTCGCACTGGCATTGACCCCTTTTTTAGACTGTTTTTTGTATTGAGAGTATTTATATGTTTCTTTTTTAAGGGAGCAGATTGTTTATTCTCTGTTTTTTTCTTTATGATTATGTTTCTTTATTAAACAAAAACAACAACAACGATGGCACAGACGGCCAACTTTTTGGCTTTCTTCTCCATCGTTACGCCAAAAAGCTTGTCCTACTCCACAAAATTTGTGAAACAAATTTTGTTCCGTCTGGCCATGTTGTTGTTTTTGTTTGACATTCTCTGGCACACAGGCTCGAGCGTTCCTGCGAGAGCCTGTGTGCTCAGACGCGAGCGTTAGTCGAGCGTCTTTTGAATTTCATTCCTTAAAAAACATGATTTATGTTATCCAAAACACAAGTAATAATAAGACATAATTATAAGAATAGATTTAAAGAAATACTCATCATAAAATACAATGCTCAGAAAAAACAAACGCGGACAAATTGATGTGCAATTCAACTGGATCTTTGTTCTTCTTATCGGCGCACTCATTCTCAGCTTCTTTGTCGGCGTCGCAATGTGGTACAAAGGAACACAAGAACAAAAAATTACTGGCGAAATAGTATTGCAACTTGAGTCCCTTATGAAAACCGCGCAAGAAAGCCCAAAAACTGCAATGACCACCACAATCCCTGACATCACCCTTTCTTTTACTTGTTCACCATATGATTGCAGCACGTTTGGCTGTCCTTCAGAGTTTTCTGGCGGCGGCATCGCACGATCCACAGAAACACAAGTGCTCTTTTCGCTCGGAGAACTTGAAGGAACAAACTTAATTACATGGTCGCTTGAGTGGGCGCTGCCCTACAAAATCGCAAACTTTCTTTACTTGACTACTGACGCTGCGCGTTATGTTATTGTGTATGATGATAGCCACAGCAGTGTTGCGTATACTGTGAATACACTCCTCGCAGAAAATAGTTATATCACTAAAGAGACAGTGAAAGTCGATAGCGCATCTGCGTTTAGTATTACCAACAAAAATGATGCTTATGTGCGTATTATTGCATTTCTCGATGCAAATTCGTTGTCTACTTCCACAATAGAAGATACACTCGGCGCACAAAGCGATGGAACATGGGACATTGTGTATGTTGATGGAGACGAAGACTCTGGAGAGATTACTTTTTATGATGGTACTACTGAATATGTGGGATTACCTTTGCTTGTTGGCGCACTTTTTTCCGCGAACAAAGATTTCTACACCTGCAATGTCCAGAAAGCGTTGTATCAAGCGGAATTTGTTGGCGCAGTGTATAGCGCACGAACTGCACAGCTTTATTCTGCATTTGAAGCTGATCCTGAACTTTCATACTGCACGTATTATTTTGAAGAGTCTATTCAAGACGCAATAGAAGCAATTCCTGAAGCGCTTGATCCTGAGAACACAGATATTATCGCAGTTCGGGACGCGGTGACGACTCTTGAAGACAATAATAAATACGCGCAAATCAAAGGATGCCCACGGGTGTATTGAGATGACGCAGAAAAAAGCACAACTAAAAACTGGAGAGACCATTATTGTGCTCATCATTTTCTTTATTCTTCTCGCAGGAGGAATGGTTTTTTACGCGAAGATTCAGCTGTTTACTGGCAAACAAGATTTACAGGAAGCGCAAGAGCTTGACGCAATCGCTGTCGAACAACGAGTCCGGCATCTTGCGGAAATTCCCTGCACTGTCGACGCAACTGTCGTCTTCGATTGTTATGATCTTTCGAAAATTGAAGCACTGCAAGAAACTATTGCAGACAATTCATTGTATTATAGTTCCATTGTTTTCAAAAACTCTGGTGTTGTGGTGACTTCTGTCTATCCTACTTCTGAAGAAGTTGTACTCTATGAATATCCTTACGCTGCAGAAAGCAGTGGCGCTCAACCGTTTCGGACACCTGTCACGCTCTATGATCCAGTAACCGACAGTTATAGTTTTGGCTACATTACTATTGAGGTGTATTCATGACTCGGAATAGCTTATTGAGGAGAGGACAAATTGAAATGATGGGGCTTATGATTATTGTCGTTATTCTTTCTCTTGCATTGCTTTTTGTGGTGAAAGTGGTGTTTACTTCAGAGAAGACTGATACGACGCAGAGTTATGAAACGAGCAAACTCGTGGAGTCTTTTGTCAATACATTGTTTCAAACGTCCTCTGGATGCACTGATGACACCACCATTCAAGATCTCCTTATCGATTGCGCGAAGAATCCATTTTCTGGAGGGAGTATTACTTGCGGGGATGGGCAAAATTCTTGTCCTTACGCAAATGCGACGATCGCAACAATTTTGTCGCAGACTCTTGATCAATGGGGATACGCGGATACAGGATATGAATTTGTTGCGATTGCACCCCCCAACCAACAAATTATTTATTATTCCAGTGGCAATTTGTCCGCGTCCATGGGCGGAACAACAGAACCTTTTGCATTACGATTGTATCCAAGCCAACAGGATTTGAACGTGTATCTTTGTATTGGAGGATGCGGGTTTAGCTGAAAATGTTATGTTTGTCAATAAGATTTAAATATCCTGAACTGCATGAGATAAGAAAAGAGGTGTTTTTATGAAACAATTTATGAAAAAAGGACAAGGCATGTCTATCAACGTTATTATTATTGCAGTACTTGCATTATTAGTGCTTGTTGTGTTGGCGTTTATCTTCACTGGAAAGATCGGACAATTTGCGACTACTACTGCGAACTGCGAATCCATTAGCGGCAATGTCTGCGATTACAGCTGCTCGTCTGGTTACGTGCAAGATAATTCTCGAAGTTGCTTAGACGATGATGGCGAAGTTGATAGCAGTCAAGTTTGTTGCATTCCTGTTATTGGTTGATTGATTTTTTTATTTTCTTTTCATTTTTATATTCTTATTTTCTGCTTGGTTTTATAGTTCAATAATACCCCATTGCTCACGCAATGGGTCCCCCTGACATTTTTTACTTTTGCTGGTGCGTGTATTTGCTTGTTGTTTGGCAACTATTCGCTTTACTGTTGCTTGAATCGCCTTGCAGTGCTTTTGAATCCCCAATCTTTTTTGAAGTGTTATTTGTTAAAATGAGAGAAAATGTCTGCAACACAATTGTGGAGCTCTTTATAGCCAAAGACATAAATAATCGAACAAAAAAGTCTTTGGCTGAATAGTTGAGGACATTAATAAGATTTGAATAAATGCGTCCTCAACTATATACGAAAATTTATATACGTCTCTTCACAGAAAATATGTATGGTTGATAAAAAAGCAATGACGGAAACACAAATGATTGTCCTTATTCTGTTTATTGTCCTTCTTATTATTCTCGTTGTTGGTGTAAAAGATAAATTGAGTATGATCTTTGGATTGTGATGTGAATAATTATGATACAAGGAAAAAAAGGAGAAGTGGAAGCGCAGAAAGTGACTATGGGTCTTCTTATTCTTGTTGTCATTGTTTTAGTTCTTGCGTTTTTTTCTGCTCGTGTTTTTGACTGGACAACAAGCAAAGGAGATGTCGAAAGCTGCAGACTTAGTGTTGTTGCTTCTGGCAAAATTTCGGATGTTAGCTTGGGCATTAGTACTCTTGATCTTGAATGCCCTCGAAAAAATATTGTTCTTTCTGCTGAATCCTACACTGTTGATGACAGTGAGAGAGATTATGCTTCTGAGAATGAAGAAGATTATTCTGCCAACGTGAAACAGGTTTTTGCTGAGGAGATGCGCGAATGCTGGTATAAAATGGGCGAAGGAGAGGTTGATCCTTTCGCTTCTTCATCCTTCACCTTTGATAGTGTTTGTGTGGTTTGCAGCCAGATCCATTTTGAAAATTCACCAAAAAAAGATGTTGGGAATCTATATGATTATCTTCAGGAGACGAAAATACCTCTCTCTCTACAGACACAAGAACCAATAACTTATTATGATTATTTTTACAAAGAGATGAAATATGCATTTACTGATCAAAATGAAATACTTCGGTTTTTCGGTATTTCGTCAGGCACGCCAGTAACAACAAATGTGTGGATTCAGGTGGGAGATGACCTCAACACTAAACCACTAACAACATCAAAAGATTATACTATCTTTTTTGTCAGTTTTATTCCCCCTAACAAAGATTTTTGGAAAGATCCAAGCCATGCAATTGCAGTTTACTCTACTGAAACACTTACTGGCACGGAAACTTGCGATTATATTTATTCCTAACATATCCCGAACCATGAAAACCAACAAAAAAGCAATGCAAATGGAATTTTTGTTAGGACTCATTATCTTAGGTCTTGTTCTCGTGGTGCTGCTGATCTTTTATCAGAAAACCGCAGCAGTGGGAACTGCGCAGAACATTCCTGACACCTGCAGAAAAAGCATTGAGATTAACGCAATCGGCAACATTGGCGGCATGGAACTCTATGACGAAGTGCAATGCCCCATAGAATATGTTTCTGTGGAAAGTGTTGATCCTGAGAAGATTAAAGAAGAAGCTGCTGACGCGCTTGCCCGCTGCTGGTATAAAATGGGTGAAGGACAATATGAAGTGTTTGAAACACAATTTGGCTCTACTCAATACTGCGTGCTCTGCAGTGTTTTGGAATTTGACAGCACACCACAAGAAATTTCTGGAGTTTTAGATTATCTCGACGATAATCCTGCACCGTTGTTGTATACGCACGAACCGATGTCTTACACTGATTATCTCCAAGGATTTCAATCTGATGACGCGCTGCAATTACTTTATGATAAAGAGACCGAAGATTCTGTTACTACAAAAGATGATTACGCAGTGTTGTTTTTGTATGGAAAAAAAGGATACATGAATAAAATATGGAGCACAGGAACTGGCGCTGGCGTTGGATTAGCAACTGGCGCTGTGCTTGTGTTCAGCGGCGTTGGATTGCCTGCTGGTTTATTGATCGCTGGAAGCACTGTCGCAGGAACTGCTGGTGGCTATGCGCTTGGCGCTGAGAAAACCGCGGACTGGGACAGCGGGATTTTGCTTTATCCATATACCACAGATGCGCTGAACCAATTGAACTGCGAAGTGTTGCCTGTGAAACAAGATAGAGCTTCTTAAAACGAATTATTAATAAAGAATGAGATCAAGAACAATGACTATGCGTCAATTCAACAAAAAAGGAGATATGCCGACGTGGCTTGTCATGCTGATCTGGCTTTTGATTGGACTTGTTGTCATCCTTTTTATTATCAAACTTCAAGGAGGAAAACTCTTTGAATTCCTGGACTGGTTAGGATGAAAAAAGCAGAACTGAATTTCCAACTTATTTTATTTATTCTTGCAGGATTCTTTCTTGTTTTCGCTGCATTTGTTTTCGTCCCAAACACTATCGACAACGCAAAAGAATTTTTTGAAGGACTTGGATTTGAATTTCAAGAACAGACTGTTCCTGATCAAGTCATTGATGAGGAGAGGATTGACGCAGATAAAGATATTCCAATAGAAAAAGTAGCGCAAGATGGTAAAAGTGGCTATCTTGTCATTATTAAACAAGCATACGGAGAAGGATGGAATCTTGAATCTGCTTTTCATGAAACGTTTTCTGAAGAAAATAAAAAGTTATGCGGATGGTGGCAGTCTGATGAAGAATGCGCTGCTATAAAAGAATCATATGCACCTTATGCATCAAATAAAAACTTAACTGAGATCCTTACTCTGCAAGAATTGCGAGGAGAACAAGGATTACGTGGAAAAATAATTATTGATGGAAAGAACTATATTCATATTCCACAACAGCATGACTACCAATGGTTTAAAGATACTGATAATGACGAAATATATGATGGAGAAGATTTTACTGACACCAACAACAATGGCTGCTGGGATCAAGGAGAACCTTTAACAGATGCAAACAATAACAAAGAATATGATGGAGAATGCATTACTATTGAAGACCTTTCAAAAATAATACTTGCAGATTTATATACTCAAGCAACTGAGGAATAAGCATGATGAGAAAAATAGAACTGGTTATTACTGAAAAGAAAGCAGACATGACTATTCAAGTTGTTGTGTTAGCAGCACTTGCACTGATTTTTTTTATTGTCGTTGTCTATATTATGGGCGGAAAATTTGCATTATTTAGTGGGGAACTTGGTGCCTGCGAAAATAAAGGAGGAGAGTGCGTTGATCAGGGAACTTCTTCCTCTTATGGAACAAAAGCAGACTTTACTTGTCCTGAAAATCAAGAATGCAGACTTAATACCTGTATAGGGAAAGGCGGTAGTTGTGCAACAAAATGCATAGGGGAACAACTTTATTTTGCTGCATGCGAAGAATCTTCAGAAGTCTGCTGTAAATAGGTGAGATTATGGAAATACTCAAAAGAAAAAAAGGAGATATGAACTTTTGGCTTGTGACCCTCGTTATCGCACTCATCTTCATGGTCATTGTTTTCTTTGTCATGAATAGCGTCTTTCAAAAATGGGGAGAGACCACTGGCGGCGTTCAAGAAGAAGTAAAGAAACAGGGAGATGTTAAAGATATTTTTGAAGGGATTACTGATAGCGACAAAGAAAGCACTTCTGAAAGTACCACTTCTTCAGACACAAAGGAATAGGTAAAGCTTTTTCTAAAAAATAGCCGTATTGTCTGCGACATTTTCAGAATTTGGTTTTTTCATATCTCAATAAATAAAATTACTTAGGGATTCTAAAAGGTAATAAGGCGATTCATGGAGGAGCAAAGCGAATATTTTCTCAGCAGCAAAGAAAATACACGCACCAGCAGACCTTGTACTGTCAGGGGGACCCATGAACCGAAGTATCAAACGAAATAGAAAAAAATTGCAAGAGAAATTCGGTGAATGGGGTTATTTTTTAGAAAAAGGGTTTACCTTCATTTCATATGGGAGAAAAAAAGTATTGCATCACTCGAAAGATCGGATGGCACCCTCTTTGCGAAAATTTATATAACTCTTCTCACTGAAATGTGAAAACTATGATAAAAGGTAAAAAAGCGCAAGGAGGACTTGATCTTTCCAGTGACACTGTTATTCGTGTTGTCCTCAGCGTTGGAGCAATTCTTCTTCTCACTATTTTCATCTTCAAAATATGGGATGTCTTTGTACCTGATACAGAAGAAGCAACAAAACGGAATTTTGAACAACTTGTCGCAAGCATTACAAACATGGAGGAGGGTGCTTCGTTCAGCAGCTATCCTCTTTTTGTTGATGAAGATTATGCGATTGTGGGGTATCAGAGCGGGGTTTCTTCTATTGGAGGAACATGCACTGCATATGCTATTACTTCTCCATATTCTAATACCAAACCTGAACAGTGTGGGATAGGTACAGAAGGATGCCTCTGTCTTTGCAAGAAGACGAGTGATTTTGCAACAGTATGTAAAGAAAATGATGACGTTGAACAATGCGCAACTGTAGAGACGTTTGGTAAGGATTATTCTTTTACTGGTGGAACATATACTGAGGGAGGAAGTTGTTCGTTCGCGCTTGTCCTTGGCGCGGAAAGTGTCCAAAGTGTGTACCTCAAAAAAACTGAAAACACTGTTCGGATTTGTGCGAAAGAATGTGACGTACAGGTGGAGACCACTGATAGTAACGATCTTGTGTCTCTTCTTTCTTCTGGAGGAATAATAACACTTGATTATAAAACACCTGCTATGAGTATTAACTCCTATACACAACAACTCACCTACGATAGCTCTTCAAAAAAATATACCCTCAAAGAAAGCACAATTTGGAAATATCGTGAACCCGAGAATGAAATAACAACATATACCACACTTTCAGACGCTGTTGCGTATATCAAGAAACAACTTTCTGGATCTGAAGCAACAAAACTACAAGCAGCCAATGATGATACCTTTGTTTATGCTGTTGTTTATGTTCAAGCAGAGGGATATACTAGTGAACAATACGGAGTATATACTCCTGAAGAGTTTCTCGCGCTTCTTCAAGAGCTTTCGGATACGAGTTCAACAGAAGACTCTTCTGATACTTCAACTGCTTCTGTATTAGCTGAAACTTCTGAACAAAACGTTTTGATTATTGGAGATTCTCAAACTATGGGAACGTATGGCGACACGCTTTACGCATCATTCAAAACAGATGGTTACACCACAAATAAATATGCAGTGTGCGGATCAACGCCATCATACTTTACAGAAGGGATATCCATTATTAGTTCTGCTTGTAACGCAGAATACACGTATGATGATGGTTCCAGCAAAAAAGTTGATTCTGGAAATACTCCGCTTCTCAGCAATCTTATTGAAAAACATACCCCTTCTCTCGTGTTTGTCACTTTTGCAAGCAATGGCTATGAATGGTATGGTTCTTCTGAAGAAACAATACAGAACAGCGTCAACAGTGTTGCAGAAGAAATAACCAATCAAGGAGCTACTTGTTATTGGGCAGGCCCACCTCAAGGTCCTCATTATCCTGACATTGAAACCTATCAACAATTTAGAGATGCGATAAAAGAAAGTGTAGAAAATTCTGGTTGTATATTTATTGATTCGGAAGAATATACGGACTTTGCTTTTTGTCCTGACGGAGGATCTTTTGGCTGTGACGCTGATGTTCATTTTGACAATCATGGCACTGCTGGAAAAGCTGCTGCGGAAACATGGGCTGAAGGAGTGTATAGCGAATTTGCTTCTTCCCTTTCTGTGAGCTGAGAAGTGAGATGGAATCCAGCAAAAGTATATAAACCAATTTCTCTCGAAAACGCAACATGCAAAAGAGAGGGCAACTCAACTTAGGAAATCAAGTGATTATAGAGATTATTCTTCTTGTTCTTATTGTTGGCGTGTTCTTTTATTTTCACACCACTGTTCAAAAAAATACTTTATATGAACAATCCTACGCCGCGCGAGATATTGCGCTGCTTCTTGAAACAAGCCAGAGCGTCCCAGGAGACGTCACTTTATTTTACAGCCAGCCTTCGTTTGACGTTGGCGCATACTCGTATGATTTGAGTGATAACCTTCTTCGCGTGTATCAAACCTCTTCTGTGACTGCAATCACGTATCCTTTCTTTTTAGACGCACGTCTTTACCAAACACTTGGTGTTTTTGAACATCCTGGCGCGTTTTACATTAACAAAGAAAAAGGAACTTTTACTGTGGAAGAACACGGGAGCGTTACTCTCGAAGAAAAAAAAGAACTTCGCTGCCCTTCTGTTGCTTCAACAAAAACTACGCAACTGAGTTTTGTTGTTTTGAGTGATGAAACTGTCTTTTCTAAAGTACAAAACGATCTTCTCAATAATCCAAAGCTAGGATTCGCGAAAACACATAAAGAAGAGGTTGCAATCACAAGCCAAACAAATCTTGTTCTTATTTTATCAACACAAGAAGGGAGTGATGTTGCGGCATACATTTCGCAAACTGCTGACGAACAAAGCGAGAAACTGGGCTGTTTGTTTGAGAATAACATTCTTTCCCAATTTGCGGATGCTTCTCTTACTGGACCGCTTGCTTCATCAGAAGAAAACCTTAACAAGAATACTGCTGGTCTTGCAGTCCATCTTGTTATTGGCACTGATCTACTTACTGAGAGTAGCGCGCTCACTAGCGCAATTACCAATGGATTGGAGGAATACTACAATGATTAAGTATTTCTCTTTTCACAAAAAAGCGCAGATTGACGAAGGATGGATTTTCCTTTTTTACCGCTTTGTGATTGTCTGCCTTGTTGCGATTGCTATGGTCATTCTTGTGAAAATGTATATTGTCACTGAAATTGACGTGCAGCAAACACAAGTAGATCTTTTTGTGGCCAATATGCTCAACATGAAACAAGGTGTTTCTTACTATGATGAAACACTGCATCGCGCATATCCTGGCATTGTTCTTCGAAGTGATTTTGAAAATCCCTCTGCACTTGAAACACGACTCAATGAACAAATGGATTATGGAGAATATGATATTATCGCAGCTGAATTAACTCTTTTTGATGCGGAAAACAATAAGATTGGCACAGTGGTGTACAATAGTGAATGGTATGAACGCTGGATTGTTCTTGCACAAACATTCTGGAAAGGAAGAGGTTCGACTACTGATTACTTGATCAATAAGACTGTGCTTATCAAAGAAGATGACGCACTCTCTCAAGGAGTATTACAATTCCATGTGGTGATGCCGAATAGTTAAGCGCTTTGGAAAAAAGGGATTTGCAACAACGATGGTTGATTTTTACGCGACCATCGCGATTATCTTACTTGTCATTGTGTTCTTCTTTATTCTGCATTATAAGACTGCGAAAGTCGAGAACACAATTACTGGAGAAGAACTTGGTCTTGACGCGAACAGAATTGCATTGTTATATGCACAAACCCCTATAGAAACTTCTTTGGGCACAATGACGTTTGGACAATTTCTTGTTGCTGCAGCAGAAGATGATGGATTGCAGGAAGAATATGTTGATTTAACTGAAAATTATTTTGAAGCACTTCAAGAAGAAGCACTTGTGACGATTGTCGTGATTAGAAATACTGATGGAGAGGAAGAAGCAGCTGTTCTTATTGAACCGAGTTATGGATTTTTTGATATGTATGCTGGTCCAGGATGGCTGCTTGTCGCAATAAGCGGCGCAGGCGATGCATACAGCATCCCTTCCTCTGTCCGCATTCCGCTTCATGATCCTGATAATTACGCACTCATCCAAGTGCAAACAAAAATAGGTTCATAACATGAGAATACTGAAAAATAAAAAAGCGCAATACTTTATGCCTCTCTTTGCATTCTTTGTCTTAGTTCTCTTTACTCTGCTCTATTTTGATCTTGCCGCGAAAACAGAACAATTTGAAAGCAAAGAAGGAGAGAGTAATAAGATTGGAGAGAAACAACTTGCTGTTTTGAATGCTGCTGCGGAAGGAGAGAAAGCGTTGCTGTATTTAGATCTGAGCGCACAACAAGCATATGGCGCTGCTGTTTTGGAAACTGCAAAAACGAATTATCTGGATTCTTCTTCCTGCTCTTTTTACCGTGGCGTTCCTGTTGTCTATGGCAGTGGCGATTGCATGCTCTATGGCGATGAGTTGGAGAAGGAACTTGGAGATGCACTCAGCGATTCGTTTGATCACGCCCTTATTCCGTATCTTGAAGCATATGAAGACATTCTTCCTCTTCCCTCTGAGTATCTCCTCACTTTTGATGAGAATAGATTGACTGGAATTTCTCCTGCACCTCTTGAAATTCCTATAATGAGCATTACCAGCGTTCCTGCGCACGAAGGAACTGCAACAGGAACATTTTCTGGTGGGCAATTCACTCAATGGCCTGTCGCGTACGATGAACATCGCGTGAATTCTTGCTTTGGGTATCGTGGAGGAGATGTTGTGAGTGGAACAAGCAAAGGAACAACATATCACGCAGGAATTGATATTCGCGGACCATTAGGAACACCTGTTCTCGCTGCCGCCGCGGGCACTGTTGTTGACACTTCGCCTGTTCGCTGGGGGAGAGTTGTCCTTGATCACGGCAATGGACTTTATACTCTTTACTTGCACATGGACACTATTTCTGTTTCTGTCGGTGATATTGTTGCGCAAGGAGAAGTTCTTGGGACCACTGGAGGTCGTGGAAAAAACAGCGCATCTGCTTATGATCCACACTTACATTTTGAAATCATTGACACGTCTGTTCCTTCTGATCTTACTAATGCGCAAGGAGAAAAAGCAACACTCTCCAGCAGCTGGACAAAAAAAAGCGTGAACCCGCTTTGCTATTTTGCGTCTTCTGTCAGTTATGATTACAATAATAATCTCGCGTGTCGATCGCAAGGAGGAATCTACAAGTTCTGTAACCTTTATAGAACGCAAACAGGAGTTAGTCCAACTATGACTACTAGTGGGATTAGTTACACTCCTTCTGCATCGACAAAAGAGAAGCTACGACAGATTGACGCGAATTATGGAAAGGTAATAGAAACTTCTGTTTCTGGAACTTCTGTTCCAAAAGCGTTAGTGATCGCGCTTATCATGACAGAATCTGGCGGCAATACGAACGCTGCGTCTTCGACTGGATGTACTGGTCTTATGCAATTTTGTAAAGGCACTGCATATCAGTATGATCTTTGCAGCAATAAGAAATGTACTGGCACTGACTATCGAACAGACGCTTCGCGCGCAATTCCCGCAGGAGTTCAGCTACTTCAGGATAACATGAAGAGCTTTAATGGCTATAAAGATCAAGTTGCATTTTCCCTCGCCGCATATAACGGCGGCGCTGGACTTGTCAAAAAAGCAATTGCCGCAACAGGAAAAAGCGACCCATCCTGGGATGAGGTTTCTGCACAGATTACTGAAGATCTTATCGCAGAAG
This sequence comes from Candidatus Woesearchaeota archaeon, assembly GCA_016214075.1. NCBI lineage: Archaea > Nanobdellati > Candidatus Woesearchaeota > Candidatus Woesearchaeota archaeon. The sequence continues at coordinate 15,247 of JACRPI010000011.1, read as the reverse complement.
TGTACAGCGACGCATTTTCATCCAGCGTGTATGAAGAAAGTTTCGGCACAACAGAAAAAAGAAACAAAAAAGTCAAAGAAGTTCGCGCTTACGCAAACCGCGTTCTGAGTTATTATTACGCGTATGCGTCATTAGAAGAAGGAAAAACAAAATAGCAGATAGTAAAACTTATAAAAACAAATATGAGGAAAAAAGCAATGGAAGCACCACGAGCACAACAACGAGAATCTTTGCATCTTGCAGCTACTTTTCTTGTTCTTGTTACACTCGGTCTTTTTACTTTTGGAAGCTATGTTGCATTTGATAATAACCGCGAATCTGAAACGAGTATTACTGGCGCAGCAACTGCTGATGAAGAAATTGCTGTTGATAGTTCTGGAGCCCAAATTGGTATCTACAAAGTTACTCCTTCATTTTCCGTTCTTGAAGACTATAATATTGTTGGAGAATATGACGCGCTGCAAAAAGATATTCGCCAGTTTTACGATGCTATTCAAACGTGTGTTTCTGGAAGTGATGAACGAGAGAAATTAGAGAGTTGCATTCAGGAAACACTTGAAGATGATTTGTATTCATCGTGGCTTCTTGGAGAAGATTGCGAAACTCCTGAAGAAACATTGTTTTATGATGTCACCGAAGTGTTTAGAGCGTGTGGCGCAAGCGGAGATACTGATTGCACTTGCGTTGGACAGTTGTCTGGATTGTATACTGAAGGAGAATATGCTATTCTTGTCAGCCAAGAAGATGATGGAACACACTTTTCTCTTGATGACATGACTGTTGTTCTTCCTTCTACTTCTCTCGCTATCGAGGGAACGCCGCTTGTAGCAGATACAATGACTCTTGCTATTTCTGACACTGTTTCAGGAAGCTTTTCTGCATTAGAACCTTCTTCCACTATTTATTTGTATAAACAAGGAACGACACTTTCTGTCGAAAGTGAAAGCACATTTACTTTGTATGAAGGAACACGGGACGCATGCACTATTTCTGAAGAGCCAACCTACAAATTCTGCAAACAATCTTCTACCGCAATTCCTGTTTATGACAGAGATGAAAAGAAGACCATTCAACAGCCCGCGGTGTATTTGTTTGCTGTTGATTTTCCCCTAGAATGATTTCACTTCCATAAGTTTTTTAAAGCGCCGAATACTTCTGAAATCCATGAAAAAACTCCTTTTTATAGCAATAGTATCTCTTCTTTTCCTTTTTCTTGCAGGATGTGGAACTGATGACGAAACTGACACTGAACAAAATACCACAACGACTGATACTGAAACAGGATGCAGTCTTGATTACATTCCTATTTGCGGGGATGATGGACTCACCTATCAGAACAGCTGCTTTTCAAGCTTACGAGATGTAGGGGTTGCACACACTGGGGTTTGCTCGTACAACGTCTGTTCTTTTAATGGACAGGATCATTACATTATGGACAACATGTTGTATTATGAAGATGACCGCGGACGACCATACATCGCAGTGCTTTACGGCATGTTTAATTTACAAGCAGACGGCGATGGCTGGACGTATGTTCGCGCAATCAACAAAGGCGCATCATATTATGTCAACAGAATGCTTGAATATGATATTGGCGTGACGGAATCTGGCAATGCAATTACGTGTAGTGAGACTGAAGAAGCTCCTGAACAACTCAAAGAGTTTTTGAAAACGCACGGTAAGATTATTGAATTGAAGATTCAAGGTTATGAAGAAGCGAATGAAACTGTTGCAGAAAATGTGACTGAGTAGTTTTCTTCTTTTATTATTATTTTTTACTTTCTTCTTGATATTTTTCATTGATTATTATGATTTACATTTTAATAAAGGATGAATTGTGTTGTAGGACTTTGCTGAGCGAATATTTTCTAAAATAGCTGCTCCTTGGTAATCGCCTTACTGCTTTTGAATCCCTAATCTATTTTATTGTATTTTCTTAAGAAGCATGATAATTTCATGTGAACTATTTGTGACACTCCTGAGACAACCTCCTTTTCGTCACTGCTTTTAGACGAAATTTCCAAAAGATTTATATACTGCTTTTATTCTAAATGACGCATTATTGTTTCGAGTCATAGAAACTGTGATACTCGAGGGGTGGTTTACGATGTACGGATTTGAAAATGTTATACAGTTTGGGCAAGAGCAACTATATACACCGATAAGTTATTTGGGGAATACTCTTATTTATATTCTCGTTAACCTTATCCTTGCAGCAATTATTATTGGTGTTGGGTATTTAATTTCATGGGGTATCCACTGGGTTACTAAGTGGGCATTGGATCGTTCAAAACTAGACAAATGGCTTCAGAAAAATCATTTGGATAAATCTATTGGCTATGCAAGCGTTTCTGAACTTGGTGCTACTTTATTGAAATGGTATATCTTCCTCTTATTCGTCGTTCAAGCACTTGGTTTTTTGAAACTTGGAATACTCAGCAATATGTTATCAATGATTGTATTTTGGTTACCACACCTCATTGTTGGCATTGCAATCATGATGTTTGGTTTAATCCTTGCTGACTTTGTCGCAGACAAAATGAGCAAAGCAAAAGGCGTTGCAATTAAACATTTGAACAATGTGACTCGTATCATCATTATTGTGTTTGTCGCAGTTATTGCATTGCAACAAATAGGAGTTTACTTGCCTCTTGCAGAACAGACTTATTTAGCCATCCTATACGGCGTTGTACTCGCATTATCCTTAGCAATCGGCATTGGCTTTGGTCTTGGCGCAAAAGAAGAAGCAGCACAGATTGTTAAACAGTGGAAAAAGAAACTTTAAATTTTTTATTTCTTTTTTGATTTTTTTTCTTATTTATTCTCAACTTTCACTTTTTCTTGATTGGAATTAATGTATAATAAAAAGAAGTGATTTTTGATTGCTCACAAAATTGAGGCATCCCAAAACAAAGCCTGCCGAAACATTAAAGAAGATATGATTTATTTTATATTACATGATTAAGAAAGTAGTAAATCACAAACCAAAGGAATATCTACAACAAGGAATGAGGCATTGTGGTGGCTATACTATAAAAGCAATACTTAGTGCTTACAATCTTGATGATGGGAGACATCCAAAAAAGTATTTACTACCAAAAGTCAAGAGTTTAGGATTTACTACGCCAAAACTAATCCAAGAAACTCTCAAAAAATATGGATTTGATGCTCCAATAAAGAGAGCGAATAAATTATCAGATGATAGAAAGATACAATCAATAAAGAAAGAATTAGATAAAAATAGACCAGTGATATTATTGATTGGCAATGGTTATTCTTCAACAGGAAAGTACTCTGCATTAAGAATGAATTGTATAAGTCACTGGATAAGTGTTTGGGGATACAATGACAAAGAAAAAATATTCTTTATTTATGATTCATATGTTGATAAGAAAAGTTATGATAAAATTCTCGTTGGTAATGTAAAGAGAACTTATAAGCAAGTTTTAAGAGATTGGAAAGGAACATTCTATTTTAGAACTAAGAGTTTTTTGTACATGCCTGTAATGAAGAAATGACATTCAAAAACAGGGTTTTGAATTGAACAAAACACCCATTAAACAAACTTTTTTCATAAAAACTTCATCTCATCGCTAAAAACTATACATTTTGTAAACATCTTTTCTGCTGGTTTTAAAAAGGATCAACGACCATTGTGCTTCATGAAAAAATTAGTGTTCATGGCCTTCGCACTGCTGTTTTTTACAGAAATAACTCTCGCGCTCGAGATTACAGAAGTCTTTCCTAACCCGATTGGAGATGATAACAACAAAGAGTTTATTGAGATTTATAATCCAACTGGTGTAAATTTGAGTGGATATGTTCTTGGTGATGAAGCGAATAATGATACGCTTGTTGGTCTTTTCTATGGCAATGGAACATATGCGCTTGTTGTTGAAGAAGGATTCGCATGGCAATCGCTTAATAACTCTGCATCGATTTATAATGCAGGAGCAACAATCGGAAATAATTTAGGGAATACGCAAGACAGTATTTTTCTTTATACTCATGAAAAAATATTGCTTGATAGTACACAGTACACTGCTGCAGTTGAAGGATATAGTTTTGAAAAAAGGGATGGAATATGGGGGTTGAGTACTTTACAGAATGGGACTCCTGGTTTTTCTTTTTTTTCAGAAATGACAGATAATGAAACAAATAGTTCTGAAAATGAGGAAAAAAAGAAACAAGAAGAGCATTCAGAAGAAAGCGCAGATTCCACAAACACAACGAACATTGTTTCTCTTTCTTTTTCATTACCTTCTCTTCTTTATGTAAACCAATCACTCTCCTCTGGCTTTCGCATAGGTAATAATCACGATGAGAAAATTGATGCAATTCTTACGTATACAGTTTCCTTTAATGATACTCTTCTTCTTAATAATACAAAGTATTTTTTCAACATTAGTAAATACAAAACAAAAGACACTCTCTCTTTTACTTTTCCTGAACCCGGAGAATATACCCTTTGCGGGAACGTGGAAAGTCTGCCCCACGATGGTCTTTTTGATGACAACAGTATTTGCCAGAATCTTTCTGTTGTCTCCCTTGAAGAGATTGCTTGTAATAGGACAATTACTATTATAATGAATCAGACAGATTACCGCTCTGGAAAACCTATTGACTTTTCTCTGCTTATTGACGGAACAAAAAACCCCGCGTTTCCGTTTATCGCATCCACTTTTATTGAAGAGATTACTGGAGAGATTGTGAAGAAATCAACAAATACAACCACCACAAGCATAAAACACTGGACACCAAAAATAAAAAAAGAATATGGTGTTTATAGAATTCACGCAACGCTTCTTGATCCATACTGTGCTGATGTTTCATTGCAAGATAACACTGCGACTGCAACATTTTTTGTCTTCAATCGTTTTGATGAAGAACCATTTGTTGCCATTGAACATCTTTATCTTGGTTCTGACAGCATCGCAAAAACTGGAGACACGCTTCGTGCGAAGGTTCATTTTTATACAGGAAATCTCTCCCGCATCTCTTCTGATGAAAAGGCAATTCATCTGTACGTCAAAAATGAAATTGGAACAGTTGTTTCTCCTATTGCCCAAATTACTCCAAGCGAAAGCTTTCAGGAAAATGAACTGACGCTTCCCTTTCTACTTGATTACTCTTGCACATCATTTCCGACAACAGAGGAAACGTACACGTTAGTTGTGGAAGGCGCAGGCAATACTGCAAAACAGAAATTTCCAGTGAAAGGAGTCAACAAAGAACGGTGCGGAAGCGCATCTTCTGAGTATCTGTCGTATGAACTTGCATCGCTTGGTTTTAGTGGAGAAAATGTAACGCACACAGTCATTATTATTAATACTGATGATGCACCGCATACCTATGCTGTTTCCAGCAAGATCTATAGGCGAGCAAAGACCTATAGCGGCGATCATTTCGCAAATCAGAATACTCTTTCTCTGAATCCTGGCGAAGAATATACGGTGACGCTTCAAAATACACTTCTTGGTGTGGAAGCCGGAGCATACTCTGCCAAAATACAAATTCAAAAAGATCAACAAAAGACATTGAAAGAATTTCGCGGAGAACTCACTGTTGTTGGCAATGAAGTTCATGTTGAAGAGCATGTTTTAGAAGATGCGCAAATTACGGCATTCCGCGTGCTCGGCAGTTTTTCTGATGAGCAAATTCCTTTGTTTGTTCAGGTGGATGGAAATGGAAATTATACTCTTTCTCTGGAAAGTGCTCTTGAACAAAAAAATATTCCTATTTCTCTCCACGAAAAGGGATTTGTTTTTCTCAATATTACTCCTTTGAAAGGGAAGAATGTGTTTGTTGCACAACTCTATCACAACACAACACTTGTTGATACTGCCGCGCTCTCATTTTCTGTTTCTGGTGACACTATTTCTCCAACAAAAAATGTAGAAGCGATCGAGAACAGAGAAAATAAAGAAACGAAGACCCCATCTTCTCTTGCTTCGATTACAGGGTATGCGGTCTACCAACACGCCGCTCCTTTTGAAACAACTTTCTACAAAACCATTGCGCTCCTCAACGCAGTATTGCTTGGTGTGCTTTTTTCCCTCATTCTTTATGTGATCATAAAGAATCGAGATATGATTAAAAATACGCTCCAGAATCAATCGCAACCTATATAAAACAACACTATTTTCTTCTTGTCATGAAAGAAATTATCAAAGCACGAGTTGTTATTGAAATGCTCGGCGCTCCAAAAGAACACATTCAAGAGACCTTGCGTCTCTACATTGAAAAACTCAAGAAAGAAGAGAAAAAGATTACTGTATACAACGTGGAATATGAAGAACCAAAAGAAGTGAATACCCTCTTTAGTGTTTTTGCAGAATTGGATCTTGGGTTTCATGATCTTCCTACGATGACGTATTTCTGCTTTGATTACATGCCAAGCTCGATCGAAGTGTATGAGCCAACAGAATTAGTATACAGCGCAAATGATTTTACTGATTACTTGAATGATCTTCAAGCACGATTACACAAATTCGATATGCTTATCAAAAATCTTTCTGCAGAGAACAAGGTCGTTAAACAGAATGGATTGACCCTTGCACGCAACGTGGTTATAGCCACTCTTGAGTCTGGACCAAAAACATTGCTTGAAATCAGCAAACGCGCTGGGATGCCTGAGGAACACATTAAGAAGTTTGTCAACATTCTCGTGAAAGAAGGGAAAATTAAGGAAAAAGAAGGGAAGTATTTATTGTAGTATTTTAAGCAACATTAATATAGTGGTTTTACAGAAATATTCTCATGGCAACACTAGGAGATATTATCAGCAACCCTGTCTTCTGGCTGATTTGCGCATTCTTTGTTCTCGCACTTGTGTATTCCTTGCGTTCATACATTCGAGCATTAGGCACTTCTTTGTTTTTTGATTATGGTATTGACGCTGGCCTCTCTTTTTGGGATGAACTTCTTGGCATTGGTATTACAGGTCTTGATGTTGGAGATTGGGTTGGTGGCGTTCTTATGTTCCTCAAATATAGACAACAAGTTGGTACAGGATGGGCGCTTTTGTTTCTCGCAGAAGCTGCAAACTTTGGACTTTCTTTGATTCCAGGGATTGGCGAAGGATTTGAATTTTTTTTCAATATGATCCCTCTCGCAACGTTTGTTGTCCTCATTAAACAACATCAGGCAAACCAAGTTTACAATTCTATTAAAGAATACGCGGATTATTTGAAACAAGAACAAACCTCCAGCACTGAAGGGATTAAGAAAGAGCTTCAAGAAATTGATAGTCTTTACAACTCCTGCTCGTATCAACAACTCTTTGCTCTTGGCGCAGGCATACGTGAAGGGCTTGCCGCGGAAGTTAAACAAATTATCCAAACCAAACTCAGCCGCGCACAACAACACGTTATGACGACGCTTCAAAAAGAAGTCCAGCTTGGCACTGGCAAGATTCATCAACAAGACATTGCTGCTGTTAGTACTGCAATTCAACGCGCATTAGAAGAATTAGAAACAGACTGGAAACAGGCAGATACAGACGCAAACCAAATTCTTCACAGCGTTTCTTCTCTTGTGTATCAAGTGCAGCAAGAATCTCCTGCAGAACCTGCTGATGTGTTCAAAGAAGCAGCTTGATTGCAATCACTACAAGAAGCATTCCTGCAAACATATATTCTCCTAACGAGCCTACACGAATTGGTCCTCGAATTCTCCATGGAATTGGGTATAGTGGATAAATACCATGCGGCGTGAGCATATCCGCGACAAGGTGCGCATTATAGCCAATAAATGCCGCAATTGCGATTTCATTCCACCCCATAAACCTATAAATCAAAAATAATAACAATGGAGGAATAAGACTATGAAGCAGTCCTCGATGTCCAAGCACCCACTTGATACTCTGCGCAACAGGCCAAAAGAGCTTTCCTATTTTTGAGTCCGGTTCATCAATGTCTACAAACAAGGTCATAAAAAGAACAATGCTGATGAACAAGAGAGGATATGTTATGTCATAATAACTGCTGTATATCAGAAAACAAACAACTGCAAAAAGGAGATGCGTTGGCGCGCGCATTGTCTTTACCTAAACAAATCTTTTATTCCTTCATAGATATCAGTGAGCTGTTCTTTTACTGCAGTAGTTGCTTTTGTTTTTTTCTTTCTGAACATTCGTGACGCACCAAAGATAAGACCGCCGAATACAAAAATACCGATCATTATACTTCCTACAAATCCATACGAAACATTACCATTCAGTATATCTGTCACTACAGCACCGGTTAATGCAAAGACAGAATTTGCTTGTTCTGTTCCTCCTGCTTCATTTGTTTGTTCTGCTGCTTGTGCATCTAAAGAAGCTGTTTCTTCAGCAGTTGTTTCTTGTTTTGTTTCTGCATTTTCTGCTTGCGTTTCTGCTGTTACTGCACTTGTTGCTTCTCCTGCTGCCTCTGTTCCTTCGTCACTTGTTGTTGGACCAGGACCTCCGCCTCCTCCACCACCGCCTGCTGCTGCAGGCTCTTCTTCTTCTACTGGCTGCTGCACTGGCGTTGCATATGCAGTTCCATCACAGTTATCATCTATCCCGTTATCCGCAATCTCTGTTGCCGCAGGAGAAACTGCTGCATTATTATCATTACAATCAGTTCCTAACACACAGCCTGTTCCGTAGCCATCGCTGTCATTATCCACACACATTTCTAGAACACCTGAATGCTGAAGCCCTGTAATAATATACGTAGTGCCGCTGTCTGTACAGCTATATCCATTTGTTATTGTTCCATTGCATGGTACAAGATACTGCGCAGTTCCATTACACGCACTTGTTATTGCCTGCATTGTTGGATCTACTACATCATACACACAAACCGCCGTTGTACTTGCATTTCTATCAGGAATGATTATTGTTTTATTTACTGTAGTCAAATTGTGAATCAGAATATTTCCTTCGCTTGTATTTGCATTTTCAAAGACTACTGCGCTGAGAATGAGATTGCTTTCTGAAAAATTATGGAAGAACGTCATGTTTGTTGTTTCGTCTAAGAGTAAAGAAACTGGAAGAACCTCTGTGAAATTGCCTGTTGTGTTTATTGATCCATTTATTTCAATGGTGAAGTTTGCATAATTCATCAGCGTTGGAGTTCCTTGGATCTTATCCTCAGTGTCAAGAATACCATCATTGTCATCATCGTCATCTTTGAAATCAGGAATCCCATCCCCATCAGTATCTTCTGCGTTAGTGACTGTGTAGGAGAATTGTTCTGTTGTTGTATCATACGCATCTGCTGCTGTCACTGAAAGCGTATATATTCCCGCAGAACTCAGCGTTGTTTGCAGAGTATAATTTGTTCCATTTTGCGTGAACTGAGAATCGTTCAATGCAACTGTAATAGAGTCTCCATCACTGTCTTCTGCTTCTATTGTGAGCACGATGTTCTCTGTTTCATATACAGTTGTTGTCCCTGTAATACTCAGTGCAGGAACTCCATTTTGAATTACTCTTGCAGAAGATATTGCTACTTCTCCTTCTAAGACTCCATCAGAAGGAGTGACGCTACAATTCCAGAAATCATCAACAACAAGAAGTTCTACGGGAATGGTAGTATTGGAAATGTTCTGGAGCTCATTATTTTTGTACCACACAACACTTGTTCCATTTTCTGGATCATTATCTGCATCACTGTATTCGTATGCACATACTAATGATGCGTTCCTATACGCTTCTTGTGGAGTGATCGTTACGTTTGTTACTGTTGGTGCATGTCGTTCTGTTACAGAAACATTCCATATCTGTTCTGTTGTAGAAACATCATCGTGTACTTGCGCGATGATTGTGTGTGTTCCGACCTCATATTCTTCTGAATCGAACTCGTATTCTGTGCTTGTTCCTACTTCTGTGCCATCAACTTTCCACGTATATGTTAGTGCATCATTATCACTATCTGTTGCGGTGATCATGAATAGTTGCGTTTCTGGAATAATAAGTGCAAGCGCGGTACTTTCTGGGTTGTAGCTGTCAATAACTGGCGGATTGCTGGAGACGACAAATGATCGCGTTACTGTTTCGCTGTTTCCATTCGCATCTTCTGCATAGATGGTATAGTCGCTTGATGCTGCTGCAATGATCTGCGCACTACATTGCGCAGTTCTTCCTGAAGAAACCATAGCCATTGATGTGTTTGAACCATTATAATTAATAATGCAGTTGCTCACATTGTTTACTGCATCAGATGCGTTTATTGAAATATTTACTGTTGCTCCTTTCTCTATTGTTGCGCCATCCACAGGAGTTTCTGCTGCAAAGATAATTTCTGGCGCTGCTGCGTCAATATTGCGCAATGTATTCTCTATATTCAGACGTGGAAAATATTTTCCATTTCTGCTGTCTAAAACGCTTGTTCCATACTGTGTCAACACATCGTTAATTGTTAAAGGACTCAGAACTGTATTTGCTTCTTCTTGTTTGTACTGCGCAACAAGCGCTGCCGCACCCGCAACCATCGGCGCAGAGAAACTTGTTCCTGAATATTGCCCAAAATTCTTTCCTGCTGTTTCTTCTGAAACACCACTCTTCTTACTTGCACAGGACGATGAACTTTTTCCATTTATTGATGTTGTACAAATTCCTACTCCTGGCGCAAGCAAGTCTAACGCACCATTCGCATTACTAAAACTCGGAACAGTATCTGGAACTGTACTGCCATTGTCATACACTGCGCCCACTGCAGTCACATTTGTTCCACATGCAGGGCTACTTATTTTTGCGCTCTCCCCACTATTTCCAGATGCAGCGCTCACAAAGAAACCAAGATCAACTAACTCATTCGCGACAGAAGCAAGTGGATCCACATCACATGTGGAGGAATACGTTGTGCCGCCAAAACTGAAGCTGAACACTTTTATGTTATGTGTGGACGCTTTTTCCAAACATTTTACAATTCCCGAAAGGACATCTCCTGTTGTCGCGCTTCCTGTACTGCTAAACGCTTTTACGACCATTACTTGTGCTCCTGGGGCAACGCCAGGATAACTCGGATCTTGCGACGCGATTGTTCCAATCACCGCAGTGCCATGGCCGTTATCATCTGCTGCACTTGTATCTTCTGTTTTTCCGTTAGGACAACAGCCTGTACCTTGTGAACAATAACAATATTGATCAACAATTGTTCCTTGCAAACTCGGATGCGTGGTATCAACACCTGTATCAATGACACATATCCCTATTCCTGATCCATTAATCGTTGATCCATTGAGGGAAATTGTTTGTGCAAATGGCGCAGTGACAAACCCTGTTGCTGTATCCAACAACAATTTGACTTCTTCATTTTTGTAGATGCCTGTTACCTGTTCATCACGCACCAATTTTTCATATCCTTCTCTTGTGAGTGTCCCCGAGAATGCATTGATGTAGGAATATTTCTCTTCGAGAACTAGATCTATATCTTCAGATTCCAGTGTAGTAGGACTTACTTCAGTACTTGTCGACTCTACCACATTCATCTGCCGCAAGACATTCTGCTGCTGCTTTTGGATGTTCTTCTTTTTCTCTTTAAGCGCTTTTTTGAGTACCTGCATATCTTGTCCAGAAATATATTCTTGCTGATTCAAAAGTACTTGTGTTTCTTCGCTGAGTGGCGCATCGACAAACACAATAACCTCTGCAGAGCCTTGGCTTTCTATTGCCGCAGCAACTTCCGGATCAATCTCTGCTGCGCTGCTTGTTGGAAGAAGCATTATTATGAGCAGGAGAACTAGCAAAAGACTCAAGAAAACACTGTGCAGCTTCTTTTTTTGTCGCTTCATTGCACTGCTTCTTTTTTCAGAAAGAAGATTTATATACTTTTCTAAATATAATGACATTATGATTATTGCAATTACTGGGTTTATGGGTTCTGGAAAAACTACTGCGGCGAGCTTCTTTCCGCACTCTTGGAAACGGATTTCTGTTGATAGTCTTGGACACGCGCTTTTGGAAGATCCTAGCATTGTCAAACGCCTTACTGCTGCGTTTGGAAATGCGATTATTACTCATGGGAAGATAGATCGGGCTTTGCTTGCAAAACGTGCATTTTTCAATAAGAAGACATTGAAAAAGCTCAATGTCATCATGCATCCTCCATTACGGAAAAAGATTCTTCAGGAAATAAAAAAAATGAAAAAAGAGAGGAGAAATGCTGTCCTTGACTGCGCCTTAGTTCAAGAACTTGGTTTAGGCACTTTTATTGATTGCACTATTCTCATTACTGCACCTCCTCTCGTCTGCGCAACACGCGCAAAGCGATGGAGTAGAAAAGAGATTACTGAGCGGATACAAGTACAGAAAGCTTTTCAGAACCCGGATTTTATGATTGCAAATACAGCATCGAAAAATGATCTTAAAAAAGCAGTTATGAAAATTGTCACTCATCTGGAACATGCTCGACGACAATGATCACCTTTTTATATCTTTAGTCCTTCTCTTTTTTTATGATCAAAATCCCCTATGAACAGCTTATTGAAAAAATAAAAACAGAGAAGAATCTTACTGCTGAACAGATTGACGAACAAATAAAGATTAAGATGGAACAACTTTCTGGCCTCATTTCCAAAGAAGGCGCCGCGCATATTCTCGCAAACGAACTCGGCATTAAACTTGCACAAACAGATGTGAAACTTAAAATCCGCGATCTTTACGCAGGACTTCGCACAGGGGAAGTTCTTGGACGAATGACTCGTAAATTTGACATTCGTGCATTTCAATCTGGAGAGCGAAGTGGTAAAGTGGGCTCCTTTATTCTTGCCGATGAAACAGGCTCTGTTCGCATCACCTGCTGGAATGATCAAACGAAAGAAATGGAACCCATTGTTGAAAATGATATTGTTGCTGTTATTGATGGTACTGTTCGGGAAAATAGAGGGGCGCTTGAAATTCATTTGAATGAAAGAACGAAGTTGGTTCGAAACCCTGAAGGAAAAACTGTTGCTGTGGTTGCAGCACAACCCACTGCAGCTGCCCTTCGCAAACAAATAAAAGCTCTTGAAGAGAATCAAAATAATGTTGAACTTCTTGGCACGATCGTCCAAGTCTATGACATGAAATTCTTTGAACGCTGCCCTGCATGCAAGAAACGAATCAAAGAGCAAGGTGTTGGCTTTCAATGTCCTGATCACGGTGTTGTAAAACCAGAATTTTCTTATGTAATGAATGTCTATCTTGACGATGGTAGCGGCAATATTCGTGTTGTCCTCTTTGGAACACAACTTCAGCAGCTGCTCAAGAAAACAGACGAAGACATTCAAGTTTACCGAACTGCTCCTGAAACATTTGAGAAATTGAAAACAGATCTTCTTGGAGAAATGCTCAAAACTACAGGACGAGTAACCAAAAACCTGATGTTTGCTCGTCTTGAATTTATCGCAAACAAAGTGGAGACTAACATTAATCCTGAAGAAGAAATTTCTCGATTGCAGCAGGAATTAGAGAAAGCGCAGGTTTAAACTCTTCTTTTACAGAAAAATCATTTCTTCTTTTTCAATGGAACGTTCGCAGAAATAACAGCGCATCTTTAATGGTTTTTTGTCAAGAATATGAAATTTTGTTGCTACTGACTCCGCGTTTGTAATACAGTTGGGATTATTGCAACGAAGCGTGTTTGGCTCAATCTCACGCAAGACAATTTTTTTCTTTTTTATGACCCCATAGTTTTTTATTTGATTTACTGTCACTTCTGGCGCAAGGATCGCAATCTTGTTCATTTCTTCTTCTGTTAAATCACGACCTTCTATCTTGATGATTCCTTTTTTCCCTTGCTTTTTACTCTCGAGATTCATCCCTAACGTGATTCTACTTTCTTGATGCAACGCGAGAATTTCCACAATCTTCAGCACTTTTTCACTGGGAAGATGATCTAAGACCGTGCCATTTTCAATTGCCGCAACTTCCAACACTTTTTTTGCTTTCATATTATATCCTTCCTGTCACAAGCGCAAGTAGCGCCTGACGAACAAGCACTCCATTCCCTGCCTGCTCAAAATAGCCTGCATATGGCAATGCGTCAATTTCTTGCGCAACCTCGTTTACTCTCGGCAACGGATGAAGAATTTTTAGATTCTTTTTTGCATTACTGAGTGTGTGGGGTTGTAAAATGTACGCGTCTTTCACTCGCAAATACTCCATTGGATCACCAAATCGCTCTTTTTGAATTCTTGTCATGTAGAGAATGTCGACATTTGGAAGTACTTCTTCTATTCTCTCATAGTGCGCATATTGTATATTTTTTTTCTGCAGCTGTTCACAAATTGACGCAGGCATGCGCAGTGTTTCTGGTGAAATGAAATATAATATACAGCCAAAGTGCGCAAGGGCAATCGCGAGTGAATGCACTGTTCTTCCATACTTAAGGTCACCAACCAAGGCGACTGTTAATCCAGTAAGCTTCCCTTGTGTTTTTTTTATTGTATAGAGATCAAGAAATGTTTGTGTAGGATGCTGATTTGCACCATCCCCTGCATTAATCACTATTTTTTTTGTGATGTCTGCTGCAAGACGGGCAGCACCCTCCTGCGGATGACGCATGACAATAATATCCGCATACTGCTCGACCATTTTTATGGTGTCATGCAGTGTTTCTCCTTTTATTGTAGAGCTGCTTTTTGCATCCGCAAAGCCAATTACTTTTGCGCCTAGTTGGGCTGCCGCGCTTTCAAAACTTAATCGCGTTCTTGTTGATGGTTCAAAGAATAATGTTGCGACCACATTATTTTTTAGAAGCGCTGCTCGCTCTTCTCTCTGGATTTTTTCTAATTTTTTTGCTGTTTCCAGCACATGAATAATTTCATCTCGAGAAAAGTCGTTGATAGAAATAATTGGTCTTCCTTTCCATTGCTTCATTAAAAAAATAGAGTTTGTTTCATCCCTTTTATAGTTTGTTCATTACTGTTTTGGGATGAAGATTGGGTTTTTTATTTTCTTACCTCTCGATTGCTTTAGTAGACAGTCTCTTTTATTACATTAATAACTCAAAAATACCTGGGGATTCAAAAGCACTACAAGGCGGTTATTGAGCGTACAACCGAACGCAGTGAGTGTTGTACCTGATCTCGCTTCCAATTGGCGAAAGAATTGTCGCTCAGCAAGTCCTTATATGTCTACGCAATCATTTATTGAGTATTAAGAGCCTATCCCGAAAGGAATAAATAGTAGCTTTCTCATTGAATAGATATTAGGGAATGGGTCACGTGAGAATGAGAAGAGGTGACCCGATGGGATTAGTTGTTAGAGATGATGGTTGGAGAATTCCGGATGAAC
>JACRPI010000010.1 GCA_016214075.1 Candidatus Woesearchaeota archaeon | reverse complement strand
AGTTCATCCGGAATTCTCCAACCATCATCTCTAACAACTAATCCCATCGGGTCACCTCTTCTCATTCTCACGTGACCCATTCCCTAATATCTATTCAATGAGAAAGCTACTATTTATTCCTTTCGGGATAGGCTCTTAGTACTATAAAACAGAGTATATTGGAGGAAATTACCATGAAAATAAGAGCATTAAGTTTAGTAGGATTATTGGGTTGTGCAGAATCACAGGTGCAAAAATCAGAAACAAATGATCCAACATCAGGAGATTTATTGATTTCCGGAGCAGAAAAAAGCGCTCTTCAAAGCGAAACAATTCCAGCATATTATGCAGTTCGTGTTCGTGAAGCAGAACCTGATAGAAATTTTTATGGAGAGCCAGCTATGATTGGATGTTCTGCAGATGGATTTGATCGTTATTTAGTTCGTTTTACAGCGAATTTTAAAGGGAGTGAAGTTCAATCAGCAAAGATTGTTTTGGATGCATTGAGTGGAACATGTGCATCTTCATATGACAGCACTAAATGTGATCTTGAAATGACTGTTGTTGCATATCCAGTTAGAGATCCTATGTTTGGTGCAACACCTGCGACATGGAATGTATTACCTACTTTTTTAAGAGGACGTGATCCTACTGGTACATCAACGTTCCATGTTCCTTATCAAGGGACAGCAGCTATTTCTTTTGACGTGACTGAATACATACAAGGTGTTACAGGCACAATGCAAGGATATGGATTTGAGTTGCGAGCGGCAAACGACACAGAAACGACAAGACGAGAACAAACATTGCTTCATGACGAATTCCATATTGGTAGAGCAATTCAACGTGATGTTCTAGTTGGAAATCCACGATTAGAAGTGACATACAAATAATTTTTTATTTTATTTATTTCCAGTAATTTATGACTTCTTTTCTACTTCTAATGGCTCATGCGCCCGTTCGCCAAGTGTAATATGAATTTCTCCAAGATGAACTTCCTGCTGGAGATTGACTTTCCCCTCATTACTCAAATGGAGCAATGGAATAAAAGTGTACACTTTTTCAAGTTTAGTTCCTTCTTTCAATAATTTGCTGAACAAAAGCTTTGCTTCTTTCTGCGTCATAAAATGACCCATCACTTCACCAAATGTCTTCTGAATGAGCTGATCAATATCGACTTTTCTCACCGGGATTTCCATATGAATTTCGTCTTCTCCCCAGCCTTTTCTTCTGTTCTTGACTTCAAGCGCTTTTTCTAACGCTTCAACTAAATCGTAGACAGACACTTTTCGTTTTCGTGGCTGCGGTGTTCGTGGAATGAGTTCATAGTTTCTTCCTTCGATAGAAACATTGATGCGGTCAGTTCCTTCCATCTGGGAGAGCTCGTCGTAAAACGCATCTTCATCACTTTGATTGCCGCTCGCGATAAGCTGATCAAGATAATTCATATCTTCACCAATGAGCTTGTTTGATTTTAGTCTGAGCATAATCGCCGCCGCTAGAATAACTTTTCCTGAAATCTTGAAATCCATTTCTTTGAATTGTCGCAGTTTTTCAAGGAACTTTTGCGAAAGAAGCTTGATGTCAATATCCCACGGATTCATTTGTTCTGATTTGATTGCCGTGAAGATTATTTGCTGCCAGCTGATATCATCTTTATTGAGAATCATATCGAATAATTGTTCATGCGGTAATAGCGTTACTTCTGGAATTGCGTCTGGATTTTTCTGTTTGTTTTCTGGCTCAGCAAGCCGCTGTTGTTCCTTGTTCATTGTAGTTTTTTTGGTCATTTTAGATTATATAAATGTTTGGAGAATTTATTGACTGCACGGAGCAACTTTGACTGTTGAAGCGTTTGTGTTTGGCTGAATTCCTTCAAAAAACTGAAGTTGACGAGTATATACTTCTTGTTCAACTGTTGGTTTTTGTGTTGCCATGAGCTCTTCTGTCCCATCTCGATTTTGTCTGTAACTGAGCACGAGATCAACAAGACCATCTACACCTATATCTGTATACGTCCATTTTGAAGGAGCAAAATCAGCTTTGTACGCAACGCATTTATGATCTTCATATTTTTCACATTCATTGACGCCTGCCGCGCTTAATCCAAGAGAAACACCGTATGTATTTTTTTCTGCATCGTACATAAACTCTGCTCGTCCTGGATGATCTTCAACTACAATAGTGTAGCTGTTTCCATCACATTTTTTTTTGAGATTATGAAGTGTTGCTTCACTTGCGGGGATGATTGTTTCTTCTTTGTTTGTTCCATCGCCTTGTTCAAAGTATCCATTTTTTTCCGCAACATAATAGATAGAGAGTGCGTAGAGCGGAGCCAATATTACAGTGGCTATTCTTCCTCTTTTAGTCAGTTTTTCGTCATCCATACAGAGGAGGGGTAAAAACAAGCTTATAAAGTTTACTACTAAAATGTGATAAATGAGAAAATATAAAAATACTGCCTCTTTCCCAACCCTATGAACAAACAAATGCTTGCTGATATAACAGCTTTAGACACAATCCTTGAAACGTATAGAACAGAACACCCGACTGACGCTGCAAATTTCCGGCTGGAGCTGGCTCGTGTCCCTCCACTTGTACGTGGATTGGTTGGATTAATTCTTCCTCAGAAGAATATTAATAATTGGCTTGCAGATCCAGAAGCATTTGATGGATATTCCCCTTTGGATTATTTGTCTGTCTTAGAAACAAAAGAAGCTGAAAAAAAGATATTGGAGGTTTATACTGTTTTAGAAAGAAATGGAACGGCTTCTGGCTTTGTTAGTGTCGAGGATATTCCCGCTCCTGAAGAAGTATACTGTCAAGTAAGAAACGCGCAGTGTGCACAATTAGGTTTAATAGAATCTCCTAAAATATGAATGCGCTGACCTGATCATAAAGTCAAATGCGCTGACCGAACCATGAACTTGAAGTCAAATGCGCAGTTCGGGCATCAAAACTCAGTTTCAGTGCGCTCCACTCATTTCTGCTTCTTGTCAATTGTTCTGACTATTCTCTTATTTATAATCTTCGATTTTTGTGGGTCACTTATAACTCCAATATTTTTCTCATTTCTTCGTTGAAATGTGTTGCTCTTTGAAGTGATGTTTCTGCTTTATGTTGTAGCGCAACAAATCCTAATTCATACGTAAAATCCGCTCGTTTACCTTTTTCATGAAGATAATCATCTATCAGCGTTTTTGCTTTTTCTTTGCCCAACAATACAAGGGCTTCTTTTTCCGCATCAACAAAATCATCAATAAGTTTTTTTTCTAGTTTTCCTGTCAAATAAAAATAGTAGACAAGAGCATCAAAAGTAACACTATGAACAGACAATTCTGGTTTGAGCGCAATTTTTGAGTTTTCCAATAGCGCTCGCGCCATATAGAACATAGAATAATAGCTTGCATTAATCACCCACAAAAAGCCATTAAAGTCGGAAAATCCAAGTGGCGCTTGGAGTTCTTTTTTTGTAGAAACAGTGAAGACAAGTCGAGCAGTTTCAAGAGAATTTTTTGCGTTGGTGATAAAGAATGGAACAAACTTCCCAGTACTCTCTTTTGTAATCACTCCCTCTTGTATGTATGAAGTGACTCTCTTCTTGAGTTGTTCAAGCTGTTTATCATCGAGCATCTGTGAGCACCTTATAATAATTTTCAGCTCCAAAAAGGAGAATGTGTTTATGAAGTGTTTCATTTATGACATTTGGTTCTTCTCTTTTTTGCAGCATTTCTCGCATGCTTTCTGTTGTGATAACATGAATATCAAAATGTAATGTGAAATTTGCCGCAATATTTGTGAGCAGCTTTTCTGTGTTATTTATTTTTTCTTTGTTATCAATAACAAGAAGGATGTCAATGTCTCCGGGGTTCTTTTTTTCTACTGCTGACCCGAAAACAAGAAGAATGAAGAAATCTTCTTTTAGTTTCTCCAAAACATCTTTCGTGAAGAGAGAAACTATTTTGTTTTGTTCGAAGAATGCTTTTGTTTTTACCGCTTCGACATACGCTATTTCCGCATGATTTTTTTTGTACTGAAGTGCGATAAGCTGATGTTCATCTTTTTCGAGAAAGAAATTTGAAAGAAGCGACTGTATTGATCTGTGGATAAGAGGGTATGGTTTTTTTAATTGATCTGCTATTTGCTTGATACTGAATTTTTGCGTTATTTTTGCCGTGAAAATGCAAAGGATGGCAAGTTCTGTTTTGGTTAGCATGAGTATCACTTTTTAGATATACCAATGTATCTTTATGGTGATATTTAAAGTTTGTGGTTTATTCCGTCATTATTCATCACTATTCAAGAGTAAGACATATAAATGACTGATTATTTTCCTCCTCCATGGACAGAACATTAGAAAGTTATTTGGATGAACTGAGAGCCTGTAATGATGATGATAGATTTCGTTGGGAACTTGCTATCCATGACAACTATCCCATTCATTTGTATGGGGGAGAGGATTTATTTTCTCAAGTAATACATGCATTTAGGGCTTCACCTCATGGATCTATTCGTGAACCTTGGCATCTTTTTTATGAGAGAGCCGATGATGACACTCTTGGGTTTAATTATGGACCTGGAACTGTTCAAGTATATGTTTGGAATGATGCCATATCAATTATGAAAGGTCAAGACATGAAGATTGATGGTCGAGATCCTTCTGTTACTATTATGGTTCACTGCTCTCAAACAAAAGAAATGGAAGGTGTTAGTAGTTATAGAGCACTAGCATTAGCAATTGTTGGTTTAGGAGAATATATCATACAAGAAGAATTAACAGCAAAATTTACAAAGAATGGCTTGGACATAACCTATATCCCTAAATAATAAAAAAACCGAGCGCATCGGAATCGAATATGAATGCGCTGACCGGGAATCGAACCCGGACCAGAACCTTGGCAAGGTCCCATTGTACCATTCAACTACCAGCGCGGTAGAGTTGATTGAAAATAAAGTGGGCCCAACCGGATTTGAACCGGTGACCTACGCCTTGTAAGGGCGTCGTTATAGCCACTAAACCATGAGCCCGAAACGTATTGTTACTGAACTTTCTATCTTTTTATAAATCTTGTGCTCAGGTTTATATACTTATTCTTCTTAGAAGCCATTGTAAGAGGTGGTCTTTGTGACTAAACTAGATAAGAATAAAGTGGGATTAACCCTAGCAATTTTTTTTGCAGCAATGCACACATTGTGGGCTCTTGCCGTTGCGCTTGGCGTCGGTCAGAAGTTTTTTGACTATATCTTCCCCATGCACTTTTTGAACAACGTCTATTCTGTCATGGTATTTAACGCAGGAACAGCAGTTCTCCTCGTCGTTATGGCTTTTGTCTGCTGTTACATCATGGGCTGGCTCTTTGCCGCGCTCTGGAACTGGGTTGACAAAACTGTTTAATTTTTCTTTTTTTCTTTAACATTTTAGCAACATTTAAAAATAAGTGGTTGTTTCAAATGATTATGAAAGGCACAATCGTTAATTTCCGCGTGGGCATGAAGACCATGTACCACAATCACATGATCGTCAACGCAGGACTCTCCAAGAGAGAAGAAGCTGCAAAGCTTGTTGGTAAACCAGTTGTTTACACGACTTCCGCAAAGAATACCATTAAAGGAAAAGTCGCTTCCGCGCACGGCAACAAAGGCGCGCTTCGCGTTATCTTTGAAAAAGCTATGCCTGGACAAGCAATTTCTCAGCATGTTGAAATTTTGTAAGGAGTTTTGTTAAGAATTTCTTCAAGCAGAATAATATACCTTTCCACTACGGTTATTACATCCGAATAGAACAAGCCGACCATCTTGCTCACCATTATTTCCCATAACTACTTCTCGTTTAAAATATTTACCCATAGCTTCTGCGCCATACTTTTCCAGTTTGTTTTTTGCGGTTATAAATTTACGCGCGTATGTTTCTGGTATTCTTGTCCCCGGTGATATTAAATTACTACGATTAATAAAATTTGATCTTAAATTTTCTCTACCACAGAGTGTTATGCAGGAGTATTCATCACCTAATAACTCATGAGTAGCATAAAAGAAATCTCCTTCTCCCGCGTCTGATCCATTTAACCATGGTCTTTCTTCAAAATTTTTATTTGTATCAGGCTGAAAATCCTGAAGCCAATAAAACATTGAGGGCATATAATCCAGAACAATTCCTTGTCTTTTCAAATCTATTTCCTCAGTATAAGGATCTCTCTCTTCAACACCTGGTGGATGCGTTTTTCTATACTCATTTATTGCCTCACCTACAGGAGAAAGTTTTATTAGTTCTTTAGCGGCTCGCGCTATAACATATTTTGGATTCAACAACTTATACCGCTCGTCAAAAGGAACATTATCATTAAATAATGCGAGTGGGGAGGGTCGGGAAAAGTAAGGGTGAGGTACCAATCGTACACCCCTCTCATCATTCGAAATACAAAAATACCCTATTATGTCAAAAATCCTTTTATTTGGATCTTCTTTATCAGATAGGACTACTTTCATATCCAGTCCATAAATTGCGTGATCATAAAATGTTCTCAGTATTCTGCAAAATTCACCGAATCCTTCTAAAAATTCTGGAGAAAAACCTTCTCTTTCTAATTCAACGCTTCTCTGCCTTATATCCAATTCCAATTGCGTGAAAGATGGCGTCCACTGGGTATCAATAAGATGCTCTAAAGCAGCCTCTTCTCTGCTCTTTGTTTTGAATAAATCTGTTATACCCATAAAGAATAGGAATCTCTGGTTATTTATAAACATTTTTGTTAATTCTACTTTTAAGTGATAAATAATAAAAAAAGAAGCCGGGTCTTTCGACCCAGTTCTTTAGTGGTTTGCTGGCCACGAATTTCTTCGAGGTGTGTGTGAAGAAAAGAATTTTTTGGGATTAATCTGCGCAAGCAATTCTTGCTCATCTTCTGTTAATTGGTGTCCATGCGATGACTTCAAAAAAGAAAAAGAAGAAAGGGAGCCTAAACCCTTTCCAGCGTGTATGCGAGTTTTTATGATCATCACCTCTTCCACAAAATCCAGCGGGATGCTGACCTTTGTTTCTGATAGCACCCTTTAGACCAACCCTTTATTAATACCCTCTGCAACAAACATAGAGAAAGTTCTTCCATAAGTTTTAAAAAGCCAGATTGACCTTTTCGAGAATAAGATGAGATATCAACTGGGCATTACACCGGACTGGTTTAAAGACATTGACACAGGTTTTGAAGTCGTGTCCCTGCTTGCAACATTTTTAATAGCGGCAACTGCCTACAAATTCTACAAATTAACAGATGAAGTCCGCTACAAATGGTTTAGCGCATCGTTTTTCCTTATCTCCATTTCTTACTTTTTTAAAATTCTGACGAATCTTATTGTTTATAATGAAGAATGGGGAACAAAGACATTAGAACTGTTTACTTATACCGTGCAGTATGTCCATGAATATTATTACTTTGAAATCTTTGGAACACTTGCGTTCAGATTCCTCATGCTTGTGGGTTTATTTGGATTGTACTACATTATTTGCAAATGCCAAGATCAGAAATCAATCCCAATTATTATCTTCCTTATTTTTATCACCACCATTTTTAGCAACATTCAATACTTTGCGTTTCACTTGACTGCTGCGTTATTGCTCGGATTGATTGTCTGGCAACTATACAACAACATGAAGGAGCAGAAAAAACAAAAGATTACTGTTCGAACACCAATCATCGCGTTTGGCATTCTTCTTGTGAGTCAGCTGCTTTTTGGGCTCTTATTCCTTACTCCTGAAATGTATGTTATCGGCGAAGTGGTGCAACTCTTCGGGTTCTTGCTTCTGCTCTATAACTATATTCAGATGGTGCGAGGCAAATAATATGGCAAAGCGACGTTCCCGACTGGACATTATCTGCGATATGCTTGGCTCTATTCAAGATAAAGGCGGAAAAATAAAGCCAACGCATCTCATGTACAAAGCAAATCTTTCTCACAATTTATTGAACAGTTATTTAGAAGAATTGGTAGACAAGAACATGGTCAAAGAAATGGAAATTAATCATTACAAATATCTCATTATTACTGATAAAGGGCTGGAATTCATGCAGAACATCAAGAAAATGAAAGACTTCCAGGAAGCGTTTGGGATTTGAGTATATCTCTCAGAATTCTCGTTTCTTAAAATTTATTTGAACTCAAAAATTCTTAAAAAAGATATAGGGATTCAAAAGGACTGCGGGGCGAATAGAAAGCAATCTGGTAATACTTAGCTACAATGTTGGGAAAACTTTATATTCTTCATAGAGATAATAAACGCCGGAAGTGGGAATCGAACCCACAGACGTTGCGACACGTTACGACTCACTGAAGTCCGTACGCGGACTTCATCAGGTCGTTGCCCTACCAATAGGCTTTTCCGGCATGCTCTTTTCTTAGAACAAACTTATTAATAGGTTTATCGACGAGTTTTCCGAAAATCTTACGGATGTTCCGAAGGATTTTCGCTTTTGGCGAATTAGTTTCGGTAAAACTCAGAAATCAATGGTTTTTTTCGGATCATCCGAAAAACTTTTGCTTAATCGCACTCAACGCGGATCAAATACACTTTATTCTTTCCCGCTACCCCATTGACATACTTCAAGAAATAATGGACATCAGGGAGCAATGCCGCAACGCAAATCGCGTTAAACATTCTTGGAAAAATAAGCGGATCTGATTTTGGACTCACAAACACTGTTTTGCCGCCTGCATTATCATTCCAGTCTTTCGTAAAATCAAAAAAAAGCACTGTCGCCGCACGCTGCTCAATGGTGTCATGCAACAATGTGTAATCTTTGTGTTCGTACACTAACAACTGTGGACGCACTGTTTTGATTTCTTTCTTCAGCATTGTGCCTAGAAGTGTTTTGAAGCCAGAAGAATTGAGAAACGCATAGAACTCCGCAAGCGGTTTTTCCGCTGCCGCTGTATGATATGAATGCATGTGCGGAATGTACTCATGGGTGAATTTTATTTTTTCAATCGCTTTTCTTACTGCTGCTGCTTTTTCAGGAAGAAGAAAACTTCCGAGCTGCACTGATGGAATCGCCGCGCTCTGAAATGTCTGCTCTACTTGTTTAATTGTTTCTGTCGTGAGATACTGCGGATTCACCCAATGTTTGAGAAGCTGAATATCAGCCATGGAACCATCCTCCTAATGTGAGGCGTTTTTTGTCCGCAAGAAGTTCATTCACCTGGTGGAATGACTGTCTTGTGACTTTGAACAGCATGAGACTGTTTTGTTGCGGGGGGTAGGATTTGACTATTTTCTTTGGGACATTTTCTTCGTCTACTGCGAAAAATTCTAACGCGCCACCATCTTTTGGCGTGAGCGTTGGGCTGAGATACAGGATATACGCTATTTTTCGATGATCAAGGTAGTCGTCGTGCGGAAGAAGATATCCATGCTGCGGAAAATTTAACGCCGCAAGATCAACAGTGTTCTTGAGCTTTGGAATGCCTGTAATTTCCTGCAACATTTTTTGCAGATAATTTGAATTGAGCATCGTATAGAAGCTGCTGAAGACAAACGACGTGCTGTTTCTCAGGTCTTTTGTCTGCTGCACATAGAAAAGATCACTGTCTTTTGTTTCAAATTCCTGTTTCTCCAATGCTTTGATAAGATATTCTATTTGTCTTGGCTGGAGAAAATTCTTTATGAGAATGTGCTGAATGGGTTTATTTTTCTGGAATTCTTTGGTGTATTTCTTAATTGCTTCATCGCTCAGGTGCTGTTCTTGAACCCATCCCTTCAATGCACCTATGCGTGGATTTGGCTTCATTCGCTTCTTTTAGATTTTGGTATATATAAGAGTTGCGGAAAGAACAAGAAGAAATACTTATGAGATCAATTTTTTTATTTCAAAGACAAATTCTCGCGCCCTTTTGAGCGACGTTTGTGCTTTGGTCTCTTTTGTTTGCTCAAGCATGTTATATTGAAATTGTGATCGCTTCTGAAGTTCCAATTCATACCCTTGCACAACCTCTTCTGCCTTCACAGATGCAATTTCCAACGCTTCTTCTTGCGCTTTTTCGTATTCTTCCAGTAATTCTTTCTTCAGTTTATCTAAAACAAGAACAATAAGCGCATCTGCTGTGACTTTATGAACTATTTTATCTTGTGTTTTGTAACCAAAATGAAGAAGCGCTGCATTTGCCATGTAAAACATCGCATAATAAGAAGCGACAATAGTCCAGAGATGCGGTCTTAATGAACTTTGTGCGAGTTCTCCTGCTACTTGGAGAGAAAGTTCTGCGTTTTTCATGTACATTTCTTTTGCAATTAGGTTCTTTTCTTTTTTGATAATACCTTCTTCTAAGTATCTGTCAAAATTATTCTTTGCTTGCTTCTTTCGCTCTTGAGTTATCATTGCATCAGCTCATAATACGCTTCAATACCATAGAGGATAATATTCTTTTTTATAACCTCGCTTCCCACTGTTTGTTCCCTGCTGTTCTTCATTTCTTTAAATTGTTTTTCAGTGAAAATGTTTGCGTGAATTTTTAGAGGGATTAAAGACGTTGTTCTCAGGATATCTTTCTCCATTTTTTCTTCTGGAATTATAAAAAAAAGATCAATATCTGAGTGTTTTGTCTGTGTTTCCTTTGCATGAGATCCGAAAAGAAGAAGAATATAAAATGGGATTATGCTTCGTTTATAGTACGCGAGAATGGTTTTTATATTTTTGTTCTTGAGCATTTCCTGCTGCCGTTCCCATTCTGCCTGATATATAAGAGGGTGGACAATGTTGTTGATAGTTACCTTTGACGCTTTTCCGAATGTTTCTATGGAGATAATTTTCTCTGTCTCAAGTCTTTTTACTATGTTGTGCGTGGTTTTATAATCCTTTTTGATGTCTTGCGCTATCTTGTTTATCGTGCAACCTTCCTTATTTTTAAGGAGATAACGTATAATCTCTGTTTCTTTGCTTCTCATGGTAATATGACCTTAATATTATGGTGATATTAACATATTAATAAATGTTGTGGTTTTGGGGTGTGCAAATTGTTACACATAGAGTAGCCGTGCGTGAAATTTAAATAGTGGAGAAAGAACTCTTTATTTATGCCTGAAGAAATAATTGGAGAGATTGTTGGTTCAGCTGCTGAAGGGATAGCTTTTGTAAACGTTGGTGTTGATCCTCGAACACCCTGGAAGAAGATACTCTTAGGCGTGCTTATTGCGTGTCTTATTGTTTTACTATTTGTATTTATTTTTGGGAAGTTTTAGCTGAGAATTATTTCTTCACAAAAATATATCTATCCGCAACTCTCTTTGCAGGTAATTCTTCAGACTCTCCCATCATTCCTTTTACTATCCTGTATCTTTCTTCTGCAGTTTCTCCACTTCTACTACCGCGATACATTTTGAACAAGGGGTCAAATGATGTTCGAATAAATTCGTATGTTTCAGGTCTTACTTCACGCAACTCTTCGAAATCTCTTACGGGCTGAAATAATCCTTCGAGGTTTCGTGAGAAGACAACGCGATTGTCGCCTTTTCTTCTATCGCTTTCAACAAAATCGATTACTCCAACAAGTTCAAATTTATTTGGATCATTGTACATGTGTGACGCATTTCCATGATAATTATTTGCTAAAATATAACCGCCATTTCTGATGTGCCGCGAAGCCCACTCTGTTGCGATACAGGGATTAAGAAGAATCAACAGATCGTGTTCTTTTGCTGGTTTGTACTCTCGTATATCTTGTCCATGCGCGTCTAATCCATGTTGTCTAAAAATATCCATCGCTGCTGTGTCTATATCGACATACGTCACTGCATCAAAGACTTTAGAAGGACTTGCGTCATTCGCGCAAGAAGGATGAAGAACTGCTCTTGCGTTATGTACTTGGTCTCTAAACGCAGTGTATATTGCGATAAGGTCGTCGTGATATTGTGGTGAGGTGGTCATAGCATCCTTATTTTCCTCCTCATTTATATATTTTTCCATAAATTATCACTTAAAAGTAGTAAAGATGAATTCTTCCAGCTTTGCACAATTAATCAGTGACTTCTTGTGCAATATAGTCGTTTGCACATTTATTGAAGTCAATTTCAATGCCGAGTTCGAATGATTCATGAACAAGAACTGCAAGGTTGTGACAGAGGCATTTACAGAGAATTTCATTGATTTGTGCTTCTTTGGTTCTGGAAAGCAGATGAAAGCCAAACTTCTTTTTTATCATGCCAAAAGACGTTTCCACATTCGATCTACGGTGATATGACTGATAAAAGCGTCCATAATCTGTTTGAAACATCTCATACATTGTTCTCCATATTTGTACGCTTTTCTTCTTTGGGTTTGCATTACTTTTAAATGGGATGAATGGCACTGCTCCTATCCTATCAACGATTGAAAGATTCTCCCTACTGGAATATGCCTTGTCTGCTGAAACTTCCCAGACATCAAAATGCTTGGAAGTTTTATCTACAAGTTTGCTAAATTCAGGACTATCTCCATAATGCCCTTCTGTAATTTCAATGGAAGTAATGATCTTTGTCGTTGTTCCAATCATAGCATGGCATTTCATGAACTTGCGTTTCATGGAATCAGAAGCAATTCTAATGTCATACCAACGCTCAAAGCAACTGGTGCTGAAACCAGTTGAATCTGCTGCAAATTGACTTTCTACAATTTTTAGAGGCAATGCGGAGAGCGTTATGAGTTCTTTCAGAATTGGCGTTATTTGCTGGTCTTTCAGAAGGTTGAGGAGCGTATTGAAGTGCGGTACGCTCTCTATGTATCCTGCTTTTTTGCAAAGCTGAATATCACTTTGTACTCTTCTTGAAGACCTGCATTCATAGAGCTTCATGATTATGCAGTAAAGCCCATCTCGAATAGAAAATGCAGGTCTTCCACGCTTCTTTATCATTGGTTGTTTCAACAAAGGAAAGAAAAAGAGAAGCTCGTCTAACAGCGCCATGACTGTTAGCTTCTCTTTGGTTTGCGCCAAATTATACTCATGCCACTGTTGCGAATAAACAGGTTTTTTGTATTCCAGCAAAAGCAGGTCTGTTTTTGGAATATATTTTGAGAGAAATTCTTGTTTCAATGGAACTCGTGGTTTGTATCGCTTGAGCATGCGGACTGCAAAGTCTGCGTAATAACTTTCTTCGTTTGAAATATCATTTTGGATTTTCATTTTTCCCTCACTAATACTTAGTCTAATTATTATAATATTAAATAATCTTCTCCTATTTATATATTTTTACTAAAAATTAGTCTATTTTATGGTATGTAATGGAAAAATATATAAATAACTAGTCTTCTAATTATTATAAAAATGTAGTTAGGTAGACTTATATGACTGAAAAAGAATTTTATGAAGAAGTTTATGAGATTATTTCCGGAGAATCTATTATTTCAGAAACTGCAAAAGTGGTTTATGACAAAAAACAAAAACAATACTCTGTAAAAATCCCAAAACGGATTGCGGATAAGCTCGAGATGAAACCAGAACTTTTTGAAATGAAATTTACTCTAAATTTAAAGACAAACCAAAGAGGTGAAATAGAGAAGGCACTTGAGACCGTGCTTTTGAAAAAAGATGGTGGAAAAGAAAAAACCTCTTCTTAATAGTAAAGAGAGAGAAATTATTCGCATGTTGCACAAAGAAGGCGGTTATATGACTGCGCATGAAATAAGTGCGAAAACAGGACTTAGTTATGTGACTGTAAAAAAGTATCTAAAAAACCTGCATGACAAAGGTGTTATATTAGAAGGTGAATAAAATGGCAAAAAAAAAGAGGAAGATAACAAAAAGAGGAAAAAGTATTAAATGGAAGCTTAATTACAAGAATATACTTAAAGTGATTAGTGGAAAGTGAATAATTAAGATTGGTGTCGGGATTATCCACTCGACACACACTAGACACCGACGATACACACAGAGCACTGGACAAGTGTCTGTGAGATATATATATTTAAACAAATTAGAGGAAAGGAAATGAGTAATCTACTAAAAGAAGGAAACATAATTGATTATATTTCAGGATTGGAGGTTAAAGCAACTCCTGAAGAAATTGAAGCAGTTCAAGTTTTCTCAAAGCAACTTATTGAAGATTATGGATATAAAAAAGAGCAAATTCAAACTAGACCGCAGTTTAGAGTTAAATCCCGTCCATCTGATACAAAAAAAGAATACCCTGTAGATATTGTTGTATTTAAGAATAAAAACAAAAATGACGATGATGCTTATATTATCATTGAATGTAAAAAGAAAAATAGGAAGGATGGAAGAGGACAATTAGAAGATTATTTGCGTTTATCTAAGGCAAGTTTAGGTGTCTGGTTTAATGGAGAAGAAAGATTATTCTTAAGAAAGTTTGAAAAAGATGGAAAAGTAATATTTGAAGAAATCCCAAATATTCCAATTTCAGGACAACGTATAGAGGATATTGGGAAATTTAAACAACGAGATTTAAAACCAACACATAACTTAAAAGCAATATTTAAATCAATTAGAAATCATCTTGCCGCAAATACAATTGGAGCAACTAGAGATGAGGTTTTGGCACAACAACTTATCAATTTAATCTTTTGTAAAATTTACGATGAAAAATTTACTGCCCCAAACGAAATTGTAAGATTTCGTGCGGGGATAGATGAAAGTCCAGAAATCATTGAAAAAAGAATAATTATCATTTTCAAAGAAGTTAAAATTAACATGCCTGAAGTAATTGATGAAGATGATAAAATTAGTTTAGACAGAAATTCAATAATTTACGTGGTAGGTGAATTACAAAACTATTCTTTAATGAATAGCGAAAGAGATGTTATCGCTGATGCTTTTGAAACTTTTATTGGTCATGCCTTAAAGGGTGGGCAAGGACAATTCTTTACTCCTAGAAATGTTGTTAAAATGATAGTTGATATTCTTCAGCCATCGGAAACAGATAGAATAATAGACCCTGCTTGTGGTAGTGGTGGATTTTTAATAGATGCTTTAAAATATGTTTGGAATAAAGCAGAAATAAAATATAAAAAACTCGGTTGGAGAGAAACGCAAATAGAAAAGAGAAAAATAGAAATAGCCACGTCAAATTTCAGAGGGATTGATAAAGATTATTTTTTAAGCAAAGTTGCAAAAGCTTACATGAATTTAATTGGAGATGGCTCGACAGGTATATTTTGTGAGGATAGTTTGGAAAATCCAAGAAATTGGAAGCCTGAATCACAAATGAAAATCCAATTAGGAACTTTTGATATATTATTAACTAATCCTCCATTTGGCAGTAAGATTCCTGTTGTTGGAGAAGAAAAAATGAAACAATTTGAAGTAGGTTATAAATGGAAATTTGATGATAGTAGTGGTCGCTGGTCAAAGACTAATAGTTTAAAGGAACAAGAAGAGCCACAAGTACTTTTTATTGAGAGGGCTTTAGCTTTATTAAAAGATGGTGGAAAAATGGCAATGGTGCTTCCAAGTGGGATTTTAGGTAATCAACAAGAAGAGTATTTGCGGCAATATCTATTAGATAAGGGAAATTTGTTTGCAATTGTAGAACTTCCATTTGAAACCTTTAGCCCTAATATTAGTATAAATACAAGTGTCTTGTTTATTCAAAAAGGGAAAACAAACGAAAAACAAAATCTTTTCATTTCAATAAATGAATACTGTGGACACAATAAAAAAGGAAAGTCAGTTGCAGAAGATGACATACATAATGTTGCCGACTTTTTTAATAATAAGAAGTCAAATGAAAATAACTTTTTCATTAATCATTCATTTTTGGAAAGCAGCTTTGTGGCAAAAAGATACCTTAAAAAGTATATTGACAATCTAGAAAGAGTTGAGAAATCTAAACATCCTGTTGTAGATTTTGGAGATATTATTTTATCTGTACACAATGGTGCAAACATAGAAGATTCTTCAATATATGTTGAGAAAAAACAAGGTATTCCATATATTCTGGTAAAGAGTATTACAAAGGAGGGTATCAATTTTGAGAATTTAAAATATATAAAAAAATCTCTTATAACAAATAAAGATGTTATAAAAAACACTGTGGAGGAAAACAATATCGTAATGACTCGAGCAGGAAATGCTGGTATTGCTGCTAATATACCTCCTGATTTAATTGGAGGGGTAGCTTCTGGATTTCTAATAAATATAAAAATAAAGAAAGGCATTGACCCTTATTATATAGTTTCATTTTTGAACTCTGAATATGGGCAAATGCAATTAGAGAGAATTTCAAGTGGGTCTATTTTACAAAGCATTCGTTCATCAGACCTTAAAAAAATCAAAATAATTTTGCCCTCTCAAGAAATTCAAAAAGTAATTGGGAAAAAACTCAAAGAAGCGACTTATGCCGCAGCTTCAGCAAGAAAGAAGATTGAAGAAGCAAATATTGATATTACAAAACTTGCATAAAATCTCTAAACATATAAACCCTCTTTAATAACTACTTAAAATGACAACCTACAAATTCTCCCCAACCAGCTTATCTTTGCTTAAAGAATGCCCTAAATGCTTCTGGCTTGCATTTAACAAAGGCATCAAACGACCAAGTACAATATTTCCTTCATTACCTTCTGGTATGGATGGCATTCTCAAAAAGCATTTTGATTTCTTCATGGAAAAAGGACAACTGCCTCCTGAATTGCAGCAACTCAATGGAGATGTAACACTTTTCAATGACGCAGAACTTTTGAAAGTTTGGAGAAGCAATTTCAAAGGCATTCAATGGACAGACAAGAAAGGAAATTTGTTTAGGGGAGCAATTGACAATCTTCTCCAAAAAGGAAAGAAATTGACATCCTCCCATGCCTAAAGGCCTCGCTTCGCTCGCCCCTCCGCTTCGCTTCGGGGATGGGATTCCAGTAAAGAGTGGCTTTGGCGTGATGTGCCTCGAGATAATTCTTCGCTTTGTCCAATGTTATGTGTCCTACGCTTACAACAAATTTTCCAGGACTCCAAAGATGTCCTCTTTTGTAGAGCTTCCGCAAAAGCGGTAGCTCAATGAAAAGACATCTCGCAGTGTAACCTTTCAATTCGTGTAAATGTTCTAGTGGCGTCATTGTTAATGGTAATGACGCCAAAACGTGGACATGGTCTACATCAACTTCACAATCTTCGATTGT
>JACRPI010000009.1 GCA_016214075.1 Candidatus Woesearchaeota archaeon | reverse complement strand
TGAACGTACACATAGTTGGTTCAACCGATTTAGAGGGTTATTGATTCGTTGGTCTAAAAGACCAGATGCTTACATAGGATTATTGCATCTCGCATGTGGAATAATTACATGGAGGTCAATCTAATGGGATAGGCT
The DNA here is from genome assembly GCA_016214075.1 of Candidatus Woesearchaeota archaeon. Classification (NCBI taxonomy): domain Archaea; kingdom Nanobdellati; phylum Candidatus Woesearchaeota; species Candidatus Woesearchaeota archaeon. The sequence goes on along the minus strand of JACRPI010000009.1, from coordinate 25,414 downwards.
CTAAATAAGTAATGTCTGTTATTTTTAGAAGGCACTGAACAAAGCAGTATAAAGCATCTCCAAACTCATTTTTCTCTACAACTATATACATCTCCCCATTACTCTCATAAATATTAAACATTTTTTTAGTTTTATTAATTATTTCTTCTCTGGTGCCTTTAGAAAAATCTTTATCATCCATAAAATAGCTAAGATGTAAAAATGTATGTCCTTCATCGCTAATTATCCATCTTTTCTTTTCAGATTCATACTTTAATACCATTACTAAATTATCTCCATCTTCAAAAATGTAAGGATTTTTAATAGAAAATCTACCCACTCCCCGTGGTTCTAAATAAATCTTCTCTGAAACTTTCTCTTTGAATTGTTTTAAGATTGTTTCATTGTTCATTTTAATTCAGCCTTTTTTGTTCTTTGTCTACTTCAAAAATAAAGTTATTCTCTTTAAGCATTAAATCGAGAGCAGCTTTCCAATCATTATATTTAATACACTTTTCAGCAAAGCCTTCTTCCCTAAACCCAGCTTCCTGATATCGCTGGGTCGCCATGTGAATGTGAAACCCGCTCACCTTAGTCTTCTCAATACTATTAGGATGATCATGTGAATCTCCATTGTATCTTTTAAGTCGAAATAAAGTATTTTCAATTACAACTCCCAAGATGACTGAAAAGTCTAAAGGATTTTGCTTAGATTGTCTTATTATTATTTTGAAGATATTTCCTAACTCTCCATTAATCTCATGTTCATACTGTAAATAATAATTCTTCTCTTTTAAAGAAGGCCTAAAAGTTTTAGGCAAGATCTTCTTTTCATTGAGATATTCATTTATTTGTTTGTCACTAATAACATCCATGGTGTCTACCTACTTATTTCTAAGACTATCAAGTTTATAATAATTCTGTTTTTTAATGTAATTCTTGTCGTTTGTTTACGGAGACCGCTCATAAAAAAACATCCCAATTGCAGATGCGAACACCTGCAACTGAAATGAAGAGGGTTGTTGGCTAAGAAAGAGTGTGATTACGAAGTATAACCAAGCATAAAGCCATGTTCTGCACTGGTCATGACATCATCGTCTGCCGGATCTTCGATGTTTTTGACGCTGTACACGTCTTCGATACATTCTCGTTCTTCTGTTCTTCGTATTAAATCGCGTAGTAACACGCGGTTATTTTTTTCCATAGGAAATACCTCCTGATTCTATATTAATCGATGTCCAATTTCAATGCGCAATTCATTGCCATTAACTGGTTTGAATAATGCTTTTGTTTCTCGTTTCATAATGTCAAAAAATAGCTGGCTTATTGTGTGTTGGTCCATGTTGATCACCTTTTTTCTTAATAATATACGAAGCAAACTTCTTTATATACTTCACAGCAGCGTGTCCAGTGGGGGTTGTGGAAACAATTTACCGAGAATAAGAGCACTGGACAAAAGGGATTGGGGAGTGGTATATTCTAAAAAATAACACAAAGCATAAATACACAACAATCTTTCTTTCTACAATGGGATACCTTAACGATGTTATTGATATTATTGCATTAAAAGAAGAAACGTACAAAAAGTTGGGAAATGATGAAAAAGCATTTCAAAGATATTCAATCGCATATCTTCTTTCTAGCTATATTATGGTTTTTCTTTTATACGGGATGATAGGAGTTATTATTGCTCTGCTAATTCCTGAAGCACGCACAGCACTTGCCACATATTGGTATATTGTTGTTGCATTCTTTTTGTTATTCCCTTTAATAGGATATGGAGTGAATCTTGTTACGCTTGCGATTAAGTACGGAATCGGACTTTGTTTTGGAGGAAAAGCAAAGAGCTTCAAAGATTTTGCAGCAGTTACAGATTACATAACACCGCTAGTTATGCCATTTCTTTTTATCCCATTCTTGTCAAGTATAATTGCGCTTCTTTATTGTGTCTGGAAATATGTAATTTTATTTAAATCATATAAAATAATTCACAAGTTAGATGCAAGAAAGGCTGGATGGGCAGTTGCAGTGAATGTAGGATTGCTTATGGTTGTTATGCTCATCTTTGTCGCGCTCTATTTTGCGTTTATTGTGAGCATAGTTGCTGCTGATATTGCAGAGCAGGAAAGCATACGAGAAGAGCCAATAATAATAACAGATTCACTTGGTGCAGGGTATGGAGTATACTATGCGTTTGATGAGCAGAATGAAGAGAGAGAAATTCTTGTCGAAACGCAGAGTTCTGAGAATATCGATGTGTATGTTGTCAAAAGCAGAGCAGATTTTAACAATTTTTTAAATGATGGAAAGTTTGATTTTTATGAAGGATGTTTTATGGAAGGAGTGAGAGAAAGTTATTTTTCTTGCAGTAATGTCACCGCAGGAGGAGTTCTTCTGTACAACCCAACAGAATATGTTCTGGAATATAATGTAAGTACAAGCTGATACGACATGGTCTGGCAAGATATTGTAATGACATTTACCAATACTATTTTTGCAATTTCTCTAGTGCCACAAATCTGGCATGGGTTTAAAGAAAAGAAAGGAGTTATGAAACATGCAACTTCTGTTCCAACATTCGTATGTTTATTTATTGGTGCGTATTGTCTTTATACGCTTTCATTGTTCTATACTGCGATTACTGCTGCTATAACAGGAGTATTCTGGTTTGTTCTGTTTGTGCAGAAAATGATGTATCAATGAGATTCTAAAATATAAAATGTGGGGCGGGAGGGATTTGAACCCTCGACATTCCGCACTAAAAACGAAAGGTCGTTAGTTAGTCCCACGGTCTTCAGCCGTGTGCTCTCCCAGGCTGTAGCTACCGCCCCGTTATAGATGGGAGCAAAATAAAGATCAAGCTCATGATTTATATACTTTGTTACTCGACAATTTCTTCGTCAGCGGCGTCATCATCCGCGTAATCATCATACACTTCTTCTTTTTTCGCTGCAGGAGCTTCCTTTGCAGCAGAAGGAGCTGGAGCGTCAGTTCCTTTACTGACCACTTCCATTTTCCCGAATTTTCCAGTAGAAAGCTGCATTTCTCCTTGATATTCAGAAACATAGCCGTTAGAAATCTTTACTGTATCGCCAACGTTCACTTGAGCGATTTGGTCGTTCCATAAACTGAATTTGATTGTTCCAGATTCGTCTTTCAACTTCGCGTTTGCGACAGTGCCTGAGAAATTTGCTGAATTTACTGTTCGTGGCTCTCCTTTTTCTGCAACAATAGCAGTAATTTCAACTTTTCCTTGTCGTGGTTGTAGGTCTTTAATTTGCATGTGATCACCGAAAACCTGAATAAAGCACAGTTATATAAAGATTTTGAAACGCAAATCTTAAATACCTCCTTCACCAGAAAAAGACCATGGTCTTAGAACAACTCTTTAAACCAGACTGGATTGAAAAAAAACCACGGCACGCGTTCTTGTTAGGATTCATTTATTCTATCGTCGGCGCGATCAGCGCAAAACTCGTCTTTGGCGCGAATCCAGGCATGATGACAGTCGCGTTCACTTCCATCCTCCTCCTCCCTTCTTTAAATGCGCTATTAACGATCGAAGAAAACCAAGCACGATCAAAAGATAAATATTGGATTGGAAAACAGCTGTGGAAGGATCATGCGGATATTATTGAAGTATATTTCTACATGTTCCTCGGGATTTTCATCACTTTCAGTATTATTTCCTTTACATTCCCAGAACAAGCGATCATTAAATTCTTTGAACCAATGTTTGAAGTGATTGGCATACAAGGAGAAGCGACAACACTCATTGGCTGGGCATCAGGCACAGGAGCTCCAACAATCGCATCCATTTTCATCAACAACCTCATTGTTACTGTCGTCTGCCTTTTGTTATCGTTAATTTACGGCGCAGGAGCAATTGTTTTTATCACGTGGAACGCAACCGTTTGGGGTGTCGTCATTGGCTTTTTCGCGAAGCAAGCATTGCTTTCTTCAACAGGATTAAATCCAGTCACCGTGTTTATGTCAACAGTGTTACCGTTTTTCCCGCACATGATTATGGAAGCGTTGCCGTATTTTACCGCGGCGATTGTGGGAGGAATCGTCTCCAAAGCAGCGTTGAGAGAAGAATTATTCTCACCAAAATTTAATGAGATTGTGAAAGACGCGGCAATAGTGATGGCAGGTAGTTTGGTTATTCTTTTGATTGCGGCAATTATAGAAATTAAAGTTTATCCCTTGCTTGCTTAGTTTTTGATCAAAAAGTATTAACTTCTATATAATTTCTAAAGATAGTGATAAATAGAAAGATTGCCTACTATACCCTGAGCAGCGAAGAAGTTCACGAATGCCTTCATGGACTAGGCCTCATTGAAGGCATTCTTTATTATAATAAACGCACCAAATAACCATAATAAAAGTGCGTTTACTATTCCGTGGACGCAAACAAGTTACGATGAGTAATTGCGTCCACTATATCGCCAGCATCTGAGGGGGTAGGAATGGCAGAAATTAATATAAGCATGCAGCAAATGTATGAAGCAGAAAAGCAGCAGAAAGAAAAGAAGGATTATAGTATGAGTTATGGAATAGGATTCGCTGCGATAGTAGTTATTGGTATGGGCATGCTTATGCCTTCCCCCGCGAATTGGTATGTCTGGATAGTAGGTTGTTTAGGACTCGGTGTTCTGAGAGAATTGTTGTGAGAGAGAATTTTTCTTAGCATATAAACAGTAATGATGAAAGAGTAAACAAAAGACGCTCCATTAACAGTCGCGTCTTAACACACAGGCTTTCGCATGAAGCGCTCAAGCCGGTGTGTCTTTCTCATGCAAAAAATAACAACATGGCCAGACGGAGTAAAATTTGTGAAACAAATTTTACGGAGTAGGGCAAGCTTTTTGGCTTTGCAAAGAAAAAGAGAGCCAAAAAGTTGACCGTCTATGCCATTGTTGTTGTTATTTTTTGCGCATGAAACAATCTATTTAGAATGTTTAAGGGGAGCCGTGGAAAACTGAAATTTTATAAATCCCTTGTTTTTCTGTTGAAGTATGAGTATCTCAATCGAAGAAATGGCTGCATTTTGCAAGAGGAAAGGATTTGTCTATCCTACCGCGGAAATTTATGGTGGTCTTGCGGGATTCTGGGATTTTGGCCCATTAGGCGTTGAACTCAAGAATAACATCAAGCGCCAGTGGTGGAAGCACTTTGTCCAAAACAGAAATGATATTTTCGGCATTGATGGCTCTATCATCACAAACAGAAAAGTCTGGGAAGCGAGCGGGCACGCGGCGTGTTTCGCGGATCTCATGCTCACATCAAAGAAAACAAAAATCAAATACAGAGCGGACCAATTTCTTGCGGAAAAACTCAGTATAGACACAGAAGGAATTACCGCGGAAGAAGTAAACAGACTTGTCAAAGAGCACAAACTTGTCGCGGAGAATGGCGAAGAGTTTGAAGAAGTAAAACCATTCAATTTGATGTTTGAAACAGCAGTGGGTCCAACGCAGGGAACAAAGAACACTGCATTTCTCCGACCAGAAACAGCGCAAAGTATTTTCATCAATTTCAATCTTGTCGCGGACAATGCGCGGGCAAAACTTCCATTTGGAATTGCGCAAGTAGGAAAAGCGTTTAGAAATGAAATTAGTCCAAGAGACTTCCTATTCAGAAGCAGAGAATTCGAGCAAATGGAGATTGAATTTTTTGTCCATCCCGAAAAAACGCAGGATTGCCCATTCTATGAAGGAGTCAAAGATCTGAAAGTGCAACTTCTTTCTGCGGAACAACAGGAGCACAAAAAAGAACATACCGAAATTCCATTACAGCAGCTTGTGGAAAGATCACTCGCGACAAAGTGGCATGCGTACTGGCTTGCTGCGTATTATGAATGGTTTATGGAATTAGGAATCAAAAAAGAAAATATCCGAATTCGAGAACATAGAAAAGATGAGCTTGCGCATTACGCGGGCGCGTGTTTTGACATCGAATACAAATTTCCGTTTGGCTGGAAAGAGATTCATGGAAACGCAGACAGAACGCAGTATGATTTAACAAAGCATGGAGAAATGTCTGGAAAACCAATCGTCATGTATGACGAAGAAACAAAACAAAAGATTGTGCCGTATGTCGCGGCAGAGCCAAGTCAGGGAGTGGAACGATTGTTCCTCGCGATTTTGTTTGACGCGTATGAAGAAGATAAAGCGCGAGAAAATGTGGTCCTCCATTTACATCCATCACTCACTCCAGTACAAATTGGAGTATTCCCATTGGTCAATAAACTCAAAGACAAAGCCCAGGAATTGTTTGTCCAATTACAAAAACAGTTTGTTTGTCAATATGACAAATCAGGAAGCATTGGACGACGCTACGCGCGAGGCGATGAGATGGGCATTCCGCTGTGTATTACAATAGATTTTGAATCGTTGGAAGACAACGCAGTCACAGTGCGAGATCGTGAAACCACAAAACAAATTCGTGTTGCGATGGATACGCTTCCTGGCGTGATTGCGCAATTCTTTGCTGGCGCGCCATTCCTTTCTTTAGGCAAAGAAGTTTCTCCACCACAGAAGATGGAAGAGTAAAATCCAATTATTTCCCAATCCCATATTTTCTTTGAAGAGTGGTATCTAATGTGTCTGTCGTAGATGCGTGTACGCCTTTCAATTCACGCATAATACCAACTGCAGTATCAGCGCCAAATGCGTAAAGAGGTGGTATGCCTGCTGCTTCTGCTTTTGCAGCAATGCCTTTTCCCTCCATTCTCTGATCACAAAGAGTATCAAGTCTTTGTTTCATTTGCTGAAGAAGAGGATCTGTGCCTTCAACACCGCTGGAAGCAAACACGTGCTCTGTTACAGAGAGGAATGCATATCCTAAAATCATAGGATCAACGCTTGTTCCAAGTTTTTGGGAAGAGGTAGACAAAGCATCAATATACTTTTTATAAACAGCAGCAAATGCTTCTGCTCCCTGTGCACGCGCAGTTGCGAGTTCACGGATCAGAGCAGTAGACATTTCCAGTTCAACAGTTTTCGCTGCGCGGTATGCCTCTGCCTCTCCCACAAGACGTGATCGCGCAAGTTGTACATCAAGGGTAACCTCTTCTTGGAGGAGGGGATACACCTGCTCTAATCGCGCCCGCAATCCTTCAACCTCATCAACAGCAACACCAGGAAAATAAGGCTGTGTAAGAAGGAATCGAGGAGAGATTCCCCAATTTCGAGAAGCAATTGATTCAGAAAGCTGCTGGTTAAGCTCTTCAGCAACTATCTTATGATGATGAAGAAGATCATCCAATGTTTTTTCACCACTAATAACACGTTGAATCACTGCTTCTGAAATGCGAACAAGCTGCTGCTCGACATCTTCAGGAGCTGTTTTCATGTAAGCGAGAGGATTAGTAATAGTCCACTCAAGTGCATACTTCCAAGGAACATGTCGTGCATCTTTTGTAGTGATTTGTATTCTTTCTTCTTGCTGAACAGGAGAGCAGGAAACGAATGCAATATCGCTACAAAATGGGAAAGCGGCTACTCTATCCTGAACAACAGAATCTCGATAAACACCGAGATCTCGAACAACCGCAACATATCCTGGGGGGACAGTGGTTATAGTCTTAGCTGGTTGAAATGTTGGTTTCATTGTTTTCCTCCTCCATCAAAAGTTTTCTGTACTACTTTTAGTTGTGAAGCATACTGAACAGATCGCTTAACAAACCCATAGTTTTGATTGACAATAGGAAGTGAAGACGCGGAAAGGGTGCGCGCAGTAATAATGGATGCTTCTAAAGATGCATCAGTACCTGCTCCTCGTAGATCAGCAAGAAGCCGATCTGCGTGCGTGTGTTGAAGAGCGCGATTATTTTCATCTTTCCATCCACAAGTATAATAAGGAATCGTTTCTTTTTGCGTAAAGAAGAGATAAGAAACCTCTTCCTCGCGAACAGTTTTTGTGCAGCCAATTCCGCTAATAACATCAGTAATAAGAACACCATAGCGTGCGTAATAATTATGGGAATTAAAAGAAACTGCGCGAGAATAATAAGAGCGAGCAAGTGCATCATTATCCTGCAAGACAAGATAATCTGCGATAACTGTCGCGACAAGAGACTGTCGTTCTGGAGAGGCGCCTGCTTGTTCCTGTTCTGCCTGATTTCTGTAATAAGAAGGATCACCTAAAACCATTCCCTCTCGAAGAATATTTTGTGTATGAAAAATTGCCCAATGATCAGAAGAACGATATCCAAGAATGCCGCCAGTGAGTAAAACAAGCCCTGCGCTAACTCCTGTTATCCATTGGCGTATCAGCTTTCGAGTATGTGTTTGTTGTTGAACAGCATAGTTTTGATCTTTTTTGACAGAAGAAACGTCAAGAACACTACATTCAGCGCCAACAATATTTCCAGCAAGATTATCTGTTCTTACTCCTCCTTGGTATTCTATTGTGACAACATATTTGCTTTCGAGAGGCTTTGGAGAGCGATCAATGTGCACGGATGAAGAAGAAGTATCCTTAACGACATCAACAGAAAATATTTTTCGGAGAGTTATGGGAAGAATAAGTTCCTCAAAATATTCTATGCCCCCTTCTTGAACAAGCGCACTATGGCCGTAATGTAACGTAAAATCCTTAAGCAAAGAAGGATCGATCTCCAAAAAACGCCCGTCACTTTTTGAAGAAGCTGGTCCAAATGCACGATCTACTTGCCGAATAAGAGCTTTGGGATCATTATGAACTCGTGCGAGAGCATGAGGATGAGCAAAATGATTCAGATCAACAGTTGCATGTCTCCCAGTCGTTGTCTGTCCTGTTGTTAAGTTATAGAAATGAATACCTGACGTTTCATGCCAAACATAATACGGAACAAATTCTGAAATAGGTTTTCCTGTAGAGACCACAGTAACAGTAGGATGTGAAGAAGAAATGTCAAATTTTTTCCCTGAAAATTCCGGTCTGGATCGCAACACACGATAATTTTCCTCATCTTCAGGTCTTGGCTGGCGATGAGGATGCTTGTCATGATAGAAACCATGATATTTGGGAGTGCAAGGAGGAAGAAACAACGTAAAATCAGTATGCTGTTGAATTTCATGCAGCACTAATTGCTCCAACTGGTCATCTGTAATTCTTCTTCGATGAATAACAGGCGAAGAACCATCTAAAGAACGGGGAGCGTTGGAGGAAGGAGAGAGTGGAATTGCCATAAACAGGAGAGATATCAATTATTGTATATAACAGTATTCTCATTATTTTGGAACAAATGAGATAAATAAGACAAAATTTAAATAGAATATGGAACATTTGTTCTAAAATGACGTATGAATTAGATAATATTGATAAGAGAATTATAGAAGTGCTGCAAGAGCATGGAGAATATACAACAAGAAAGATTGCGAAAAAATTATTGCTCCCGACAACAACAGTCTATAATCGCGTGAAAAGATTAAAGAAAGAGCAAATCATCAAGAATTTTACCATTAATCTTGACCATAAAAAAATAGGAAGAAATTTTGTTGTCTATGTATTAATTTCAGTCAATCTGCCCTTGCTGAAGCAAAAGAAAAAATCCCAATATGATCTTATGAATGAAATGAAACGATTTTCGTTTGTGGAGCATGTGGATATTGTCTCTGGCACTGTTGACATGATTTGTATTATTCGGGTTCATGATGTCGAAGAGTTTGACGAAGTGATTACGCAAAAAATCCAAATGTTAGAAGGGGTGAATAGAACACAATCGCTAATTGCCATTCATAGTTCATAAAGAGCAATGAATGAAGAAGTTTGAAAAAAACCAAACCTATAAATACTTCTATCAGCAAAAAGAGATTAAATAAAGAGGTGCTCTTATATGGCAGGCTATGATGATTTCGTCCAACTCAACTACAAACCAAAAACAACAGATCTAGTTGCGACTTTTCACGTCAAAGTGCCAAGTTGGCAGAAAGACACAACAGCGTTGGGCGCAGTTGCGTCAGAATCCAGTGTTGGCACATGGGCAGCAGTGAAAGCGCTGCACTACAAGCACGTTCAAAAAGTCGCTGCAAAAGTGTATGAAGCAAAAAAAATCGCGCCACGAAATTACTGGGTAAAGATTGCGTATCCTGAAGAGCATTTTGAACCAGGAAATATGTCGCAAATTTTCGCGTCTATTGCAGGAAACGTCTTTGGGATGAAAGCAGTGGACTCTTTACGCTTGCAAGACATTCAATACACAAAAAAGTTGATCAAAAGTTTTCCAGGACCGCAATTTGGAATTCATGGCGTGAGAAAAATCTTCAATGAAAAGAAGCGACCATTAATGTTATCTGTGGCAAAACCAAAAGTAGGCATGACGACCGCGGAGCATGCGCGCGTTGGCTGGCAAATCTGGACAGGAGGTCTTGATCTTTTAAAAGATGATGAGAATCTCTCCAACCAATGGTTTAATCCATTTCAGCGACGTGTCCAAACCTGTTTACAACTTCGTGACAAAGCGGAAAAATTGACAGGAGACAAAAAAAGCTATTTGATTAACGTCACCGCGCCAACAGTACAAGAAATGGAAAAGCGAGCGAAGTTTGTCGCAAAGCAAGGCGGCGAGTATGTGATGATTGACATCTGCACAGGCGGCTGGATGGCAGTAAGTTCTTTGCGGGAGATTTGTCAGGATCTGGGATTGGCAATCCACGCGCATCGTGCGTTCCACGGCGCATTTACACGAATTCCTGCGCATGGATTTTCTATGTTAAATCTAGCAAAATCAGTCAGGTTACTTGGTGTCGACAATTTGCATATTGGAACAGCAGGAGTGGGAAAGCTTGTTGGTGGAGCACAAGAAGTAAAGAATATTCAAGAACAAATCACTGCGAAAACTGCAAAAGCAAATGCGCAAGAACATTCCTTAGGACAAAATTGGTATGGCACAAAACCAGTGTTCCCAGTATCCTCGGGAGGACTTCATCCCATTTTAGTAGAAGATGTTTTGAATAGAATGGGGACAAATATTATGCTCCAGATAGGTGGAGGAGTTCATGGCCATCCAAACGGAAGTTATGCTGGAGCGAAAGCAATGCGCGAAGCAGTCGAAGCGTATATGGATGGAGTTCATGTCGATGATGCGGCAAAGACAAGCAAGGAATTGCGGCAAGCATTGGAATATTGGGGACATACACGACCAAGATAAAAAAAGTGAGACTATGGAAAAAACAAGTCAGTATATATTAATGATAATCGGAATCGTTGCACTAGTAGGAATAGCAACACTATTTCTTGGGAAAACAACAACACAAGGAGAAGTTTATGTTGAAGAAAACACAGAATCAAACGATCTGACAGGACAAGTAGCATGTTCATATGATACCTGTTTCAAATTAGTTCAAAGAAGATGTAAGCTAGATAACACAGGTGCAGAAAGATTCTGCAATACCTGCTGTGGAAATACATATTGCGTTGATTGTTAATTATATTTCTTTTTTTTTCTTGTTTAGACAAATTGAGTAAAGACTACCACTCGATAAACCACTCAGCAGTAACAACAGACCGAAAACTTTATAAATACTGGAAAAACAGACGTATAAAGTAAGGGGTAGACAGTGATGACAAACAGAAAGATACTTGTTTTTGGACGACATGGTGAAGCACCGCAAAAAGAAGGTGGCGGAAGTCTTGATAGCCTTATTCCTGAAACAATAACAGATTTTTATGCAAGAGTTGGTTGTCCTTTACAGGCATTTGTTGCAGAACAAGGAATAACAACAGAAAGAACATATTTACATCATTCTCCAGCAGTCAGAACAAGATATACTGGAGAAGCGATTCTTGTCGGCGCGTTCAACCTCCAGCCACAATCCCACCAAGCGCATGCGCAACCCTTCTACTATAAAGAAGATTAATATGCGTTGTTGCGCGAGAAGCGCCAAAATCAACAAGAGAATGTTATGTGCAGCAGGAATGGGTAAATCCGCGTAAGGACGAGGAACAACAACGTCAGCAGGAGCAGTGAGTGCCCAAACTTTTTCTCCATCAGGAAGCGTCGGATAACGATGTTCCCAAGAACGAATATAATCACTTTCCGCGCGCATTTGGTATGCGCTAAATCCATATCCACGTCGTGCTTCAGGAGTCCCATGATGTGGACCAGTTACAAGAAGGAGATGAGAGACTCTTTCCTTCTCAGTTGAAGTAAGACGATCATAATACAAATTCAACGCGACGAGCGAACCCAAACTATGACCATAAAGAACAACACGGGCGTCAGTTGCTCGAAGAATATTTTTCACGTGTGTTCCAAGATAACGCGCACTTAAGTTAATATCGCGAAATGTACCGTATTGCGGTGCAAAAAAACCAACGCCATATTCTTCTTCAAGAACGCGCTGGTGCACAGGTCCGAAATGTCCTTTGTCTGCGAAATAACCGTGGATCGCGAAAACAATAGTGTCAAGATCTTTTGTTTTTGGATCATCGAAAAATGTTTTAAGTTCTCCTTTATTATTAAAATTCTCAGTCACCGCGCGGACTCCCCAATCAACTGTCGCGCGAGCCATCCACGGAAGTTCGAGAAGATATGCAGGATTGTGTGCAACAGCGCCAAGAACTCGACGTGGAGTAAAATGCTGAACAATAGGTCGAACGTGAGAAACACGAGACATAAAGGAGAGAGGTATTTTAGACTATAAAAAGGTGATGACTTACGCCTGTAACCATCCCACTTCATCTGCGTCAAATTCAAACTCACGAACCATCTCCTCACGCATTTTTTCATTATTTTTGAATATATGTTTCACATACGGAACAATATGCTGCACAGCGTAAGAAGAAGAAATATGATTTTTCGCTGCAATTTTCTCTGCAATTCCTACGCGTTTTGCATATTTTTGTTTCGCGATCCACATCTTTAAGATCCGCTGCGTTTGTTGATACGCGACAGGATTTTTATTTCGTTCTGTCTTGGAAACAGCGACACCTGCACTGAGCAATGCGTTGACATACACCAAAAATCCCCAATGCTGCCAGCGTCGGATTCTGCCAGTAAACACATCTGCTCTGGATACATAATCATACGCCTGCGCAAGAGAAGCGGGATCCAAGTACTCCTTTGGCAGATTTTCATCAATCCACAAAGCGATCTTATCAAGATCTTCATGAACATTGTCAAACGCAGCAAGCGCGACACCAGCGTCTTTCACTTTAAAGACTTTAACCAATGCGTCTTCTATTGCTTCTTGTTTATTCCTAAATCCAAGCTGATTAATCTGTTCCATGGTAATCTTTTGCGTGCCAAGCGATTGAAGATCGTTGATTGCTGCGCGCAAATCTCCATCGCATTGGCGAGCAAGCGTCTTCAAAGCAGCGTCATCAAAAGAAATGGTTTCAGCAAGGCATATTCTTTTAAGAACATCAGCAACTAATGTATGGGAAAGAGGAGGAAACGCGACAGCTTGAACTTTCTTGAGCAGCGACTTCACTTTTTTATCAGTCGCATCTTGGCATGTCAAAAAAATAGGAAAAGCAGTGCCATCAATGACTTCTTCGATAGCAGAAATTCCGCCGCGATCTTGGTTGCCTGATAAGCCATCGACTTCATCAACAAGAATAATTTTGCCTGCGGAAAAAAGAGACATCTGCTTTGACGCGGTGCCGATGATAGAAAGCACAAGTTCTTTGTTGCGAAAATCCGATGCGTTGATCTCAATAAGTTCGTAATTCGTCTCGCGAGCAAGCGCGTGCACTGCAACGGTTTTGCCGCACCCCGTTGGTCCATGAAGAAGCATCGCTTTTCGCTTTTGTTTTTTAAAATTTTGAAAAAAAGAAAGCATTTGCTGGAGTTGTTCTTGATGCAAGCCGTACGAAGAGAATGTCTTTGGTTCGTATTTGAGCGTCCATGGAAGGAGTGTTGCTTTGTCCATAAGAAAAGGAGATCATGGATAATTTATTAAACTATTGGTCACTTTTTCTTCTGCTTTCCAACGTGCTTATAGACAAATTTCAATGCTTTTTTGTGATCACCCATAGGAATGGTTTCTAAAAGCAAGGTCTCGAGCTGTTTCTCTTCCCATTCGCGAAGAATAACGCGAAACCGGTGTAAGAAATAGCCATGACTTGCCTTACCAGTCACAATATAGCCGCTTCCAAAAACATGCCGAAAAATGCTTAATGCTCTACGAAGATGATAATTACTTGTAATCACCACAACATCAGAGCTTAATTTTTTCTTTAAGACAATGTCTTTCGCAAAAACAGCATTCCCAATAGTATCCTTAGACTTTTCTTCAAGAAGCAGCACATTTTTTTTCACCCCTTTCTCAAGAAGGAGTGTCGCCATGAGAAGCGCTTCAGTGAGTTTTGAAAATTTTTTGTTTGTAGAACCTCCACAAAGGATAATCTTTCGAATCACTTTTTTTTGAAGAAGTTCTTGAGCTTTGAGCACTCTTTTTTGCACATCGCGAGGGAGTGTTCCTTCATCTGTTATTCCTCCGCCAAGAACAATGCCGATAGTCATGAGGGTATTTTGGAACTACAGGTTAATAAAAATTTGTATTATTTGAATAGAGGGTATAAAAATAACAACAATGGCGTTGGCGAGCCGGGGGTTGGCCCCTTCGGGGTGGCGAGTAGGACAAAATACTGTTGCGAAACCAGTATTTTGGCCGTCAACTGCCATTATTGTTGTTATTTTTCGCTGATAAAGAAAAACAAGAGAAGATTAACAAACAATGCGCCATCATCTTTAAATATCCCTTCTTATTGCAGAAGTGTATGACGAACAAAGAGAAGCAGGAGCAAAAACAGGCACAATCTTCCCAGCCAGTTCATAGTTCACAACCCACTCCAAAACAATACGATCCACTCATCGAAGAAAAGAAGTGGCAACAGTATTGGGAGAAAAACAAAACATACCTATTCAACCCAAAGAGCAAAGCAAAAATATACAGTATTGATACTCCTCCTCCAACTGTTTCTGGAAAAATGCATTTGGGACACGCATTCTCATACAGTCAGCAGGATTTTATCGCGCGGTATCATCGAATGAAAGGAGAAAATGTCTTTTATCCATTTGGAACAGATGATAATGGACTTGCGACAGAGCGAATGATTGAAAAGCTCAAAAATGTCAAAGGAAAAAAGATGCAGAGAAATGACTTCATCAACCTCTGCAACGAAACATTAAAAGAAATCCGACCAGCATTCGTGCAAGGATGGAAAGATGTTGCGATTAGCGCAGACTTCAGTTTATTTTACTCCACCATCAACGATCACTGCAGAAAAATTTCACAGGAATCATTCATCCAGCTTTACAAAGAAGGTCGAGAATATCAAAAAGAAGCGCCAACAATGTGGTGCACGTCTTGCCAGACAGCAATCGCGCAGGTAGAATTAGAAGACGTCGAACAAGACAGCTTTTTCAACGACATTATTTTCAAGATCCAAGATGCGAATAAAGAGTTTGATCTTCTCATCGCGACAACAAGACCTGAACTCTTACCAAGCTGTGTCGCGATTTTTGTCCATCCAGAAGATAAGCGATACATGAACATTGTCGGCAAAAAAGCAAAAGTTCCATTGTTCAATCAAATAGTCATGATTCTCGCGGACAAGCGTGTCAATCCAGAAAAAGGAACAGGAGCGGTGATGTGCTGTACGTTTGGAGACCAAACAGACATTGAGTGGTATAAAGCGCACAATCTTCCCCTTATCCAATCGATTAGTGAAGCAGGATTCATGACAGAGAAAGCAGGAGAGTTTGCGGGACTTAAAATACTTGAAGGCCGAACAAAAATTGTTGAAAAACTTAAACTTCACAACCTTCTTGTTAAACAAACAAAAATCAAGCACGCGGTCAATGTGCACGAACGCTGTCAGACAAATGTCGAAATTCTCAATACAAAGCAATGGTTCATCCGCTACTTAGATCTCAAAGAAACATTCCTTGCGGCAGGAAAAGAAATGAAATGGTATCCAGAACACATGCGTGTCCGCTACGAAAACTGGATTAAAGGACTGCAATGGGATTGGTGTATTAGCAGACAACGATTTTTTGGTGTTCCATTCCCTGTGTGGTATTGTAAAAAATGCGGAAAAGTGATGATTGCGGATGAAAAACAACTCCCTGTTGATCCACTGGTGGACAAACCAAAGAAAGCATGCACATGCGGTTCAAAAGAGTTCACTCCAGAACAAGATGTTCTTGACACGTGGGCAACATCCTCATTAACCCCGCAGCTTGCGATCCAACTCTTCAAAAAACGAAAAGACTACAAAGAGCTCTACCCAAAATTATTCCCGATGTCTTTGCGTCCACAAGCGCACGACATTATCACCTTCTGGCTCTTTAACACCGTCGTCAAGAGCAGATTATGCGAAAACAAGAATCCATGGAATGAGATCATGATCGCGGGCCACGCGTTAGATCCGCATGGCAAAAAAATGAGTAAATCAAAAGGCAATGTTGTGGAACCGCAAGAAGTAATCACCAAATATGGCGCAGATGCATTACGATTCTGGGCAGCAGGGTCAAAGTTAGGAGATGATCTGCCATTCATGGAAAAAGATTTAGTCACAGGAAAAAAGATGATCACCAAATTGTGGAATGCGTCCATTTTCTCGTTGATGCATGTGCAGGATTTCAAACCAGAAAAAGTAGACAAGAAAAAACTCTTGCCCATGGATCGCTGGATGCTCGCGAAATTAAACAGAATGGTTGTCGAAGCGACAGATGCTTTTGAGGAGTATGAATATTCCAAAACACGAGCAAAAACAGAGCAGTTTTTCTGGAAAGAATTCTGTGATTATTATCTCGAGATTGTCAAAGACAGAATCTATAATCCCGACAAACGTGGAAAAGCAGCGCGGCAAGCGGCGCAGTATGGCGTCTATACAGGAATTATCACTGTTTTGAAACTGATGGCACCAATTATGCCGCACATTACAGAGGCGGTGTATCAGGAATACTTTGCGAAGAAAGAAAAATGCAAGAGTATTCATAACAGTGCATGGCCAGTCGCGGATCTAAAAGCGATCAATGAAGAAGATGAAAAGATTGGAGACATGGTTGTTTCTATAATTAGCGCGGTCCGTAAAGTCAAATCAGAGAAGAATGTTTCGTTGAAAGAACCAATTAAAGTGTTGCACATCGAATGTCCAAAAGAGCAGCATAAAGGATTGGAAGCGGCGTTTGACGATCTTGCGGCAACAACAATTTCACAGAAAATAGTGTTTGGCAAAGGCGAGAGAGAAGTGACAGCAGAAGTGAAGATTAAAGTGGAGTTTTAATATGTCATTGAAAGAATGCAAGAAATATATTGAAGTTGAACTTGAAAAAGAAACACCAAAAGCTAAAATAGAAGAACACTTGAAGAAAAATTATCGAGAAGGACTTTGGAAAGGACTTTTAATACAATATCCTGAAAGAAAGGATTTAAAGCAAAATAAAAGATTGAATAATGCACTTTTCTATTATGTCCTAACATTATTTGTTTTACAAATAGCCGCAATAATATATCTTGTAATTGAAACTCTTGCAATATGGCCAATTCTTATATCTTTTTGGTTAAACATGAATATTCTTTTAGAGTTAATAATTTTGCTTGAGGTTAGAAAAGGAATTGCGTATATATACGCTGTTGCGTTGATTTATCCCATATTTGGGTTACGTGAAGGAATTCTAGGGCTTATACTTTTCCTCCCTGTTGGAATTATGAGTTATATTCTAAAAAAAAGATTACACCCTAACTACGGTTTTTTTGGTCCAAAGAAACCAAAAGTGAACACAGGACATTAGATCCCCAAGCAATGCAAACACACGCACCAGCAACGCTTTTGAATCCCTATATCTTTTTGATGGAATAAAATAAAAAAGACAATAAGGAAAATTATTCCTGTGAAACAAACTCCAACGCAGCCAGCAAATACGGCGTCACTTTTTCTTTCTGAGACAATGTACGAATCCGAGATAAAGAAAGGAACTTACCCTCTTGAAATTTCTCAGGAGCAAGAAACGGAGTAGTATCAAATTTCAAAAGATACAGCATGCTCCATTCATTTTCAAAGCCATCGTCGACTCTAATCTTGTGCAACTGTTTGAAAGAAGCATGAATTTTCAACTCTTTTAAGAAGCGTACCACTGTTTTCTCATAAGTCTCACCAGAGCGAACGTGTGCTCCAGGAATAGTCCACCAGCCAGAGTAAATAGGTCTTCCAGTAATTCGATGAGCGCAGAACAAACAGTTGTGAGAATCAACAATCAAAAGATGGACAGAATGATGCAAAAGATTCTTTTCACGAACTTCTTCTTCTGTTGCTTGACCAATAACAATATCTTGTTCATTAATGATATCAAGGATATTTTTCTGCATAGTATTAGGATAGAAAACAAGAAGAATATATGTGTTGTGAAAATATAGTAAACGACACAATTGACGCATACAAATTCATGTCGTTTACTATTCTAGTAACGGACAACAAGTATATCTTATTTATGTCCGTTACTAATACAACAAAACCCCATTTTCATCATAAGCTTCTTAAAGCAAAAATGGCTTCTTTCCAAAATGAAGAATGTACTTTGGATAGAAGGAAATAGAATACAAAGCCTTTATACTCCTCGTGATGAACTCTGTGTAGATATAAGAACGTATTTCGCGTCAGGGTTATATGCAATAAGAGAAACAAGATACGAAGGAATTATTCTTAATCCAAGAACTCCTTTTATGAGAGGGACAGATGTACCAGAATTACTTGATGTGGAAGAAGATCCAGAGATTCAAGAAATTTTAGAAAGAAGATGCAGGGATCGAAAACAATGGTGGGAAGTTCCCGCTTATTTTATAAGAAAAGTAAAGCAGGGGGTTAATAGCGATACTCCAATTATAGGATTTAGAGTATATGACAAAGAAGAAGAGAGTGCACGAGAACAGCTTCTTACTGCAGGAATGCAAGACATTATTACTGCGAATGGTGATCCACGAGCAGATTTAGAAAGAATTCTGCAACGATTTTGAGAAAATTCACCCCCAACCCACAACAACTTCCTTCTAAAAACACCGTTCAGTGAGCACAAATTATTTAAATCACGCCAAACGTAAAAAACACATGTTCCAATATATCCATGATTTCATAAAAAAGGTCTTTAGAGACATCTTCCGCAAGAAAAAGCAGTGGAAAATCGGACTTTATGGCCCACCAAACGCAGGCAAAACAACCTTAGCAAATAGAATATGCCAAGATTGGCTCGGAGAAGAATTAGGAACAGTCTCTCCAATAGCGCACGAAACGCGGGAAATCCAACTCAAAGAACAAGTCACGATAAAGAGCAAAGACGACAATGAGCTCACATTTAGTCTTGTCGATACGCCAGGAATCGCGACAAAAGTTGATTATGAAGATTTCATGAAGTCTGGATTAAAGACAAAAGAAGCGAAAGAGCGCGCGAAAGAAGCGACAAAAGGAGTCATTGAGTCGATCAAGTGGCTTGATGAAATGGATTTAGTCATCGTTGTCCTAGATGCAACGCAAGATCCATATACACAAGTCAACATAACAATCATAGGAAACCTTCAGGCAAGAAACATTCCTGTTCTCGTCGTCGCGAATAAAGTTGATTTGAAGAAGTCAGATGTCAAACGAATAGAAGCTGCGTTTCCACAATATGATATTGTTTCAATAAGCGCGAAAAATGGAACAAATGTCGATCAGCTCTATGAAGCACTTTTCGCAATCGCTGGATAAAAGAGGATTAAAATGCTCACACTACATTACATGCCCTACGGAGAAATTGAAGCGCTGACCTCAGAAGACAGAGTAGGAAAAATTCTCGACATTGTCAAGAAGAATAGAATTCTTTTGCTTGAAGGCAGGTTAAAAAAAGAGGAAGAAACAGAGTTAATCAAGCAAACAATGGAAGCGATTGATGATGATTTCAAGGGAATTGAAATTGGCACTATTGATCCTGCCGCGAAAGAAAGCGCGGCAATTGTAGAAAAAATAAAGAAAAGTATGGTCAACATGTTGATTGGCGACAGAGGAGGGATGACGATTATTGGCCCTGCGTCGATTGTCAAAGAAATAAAGCAAGATCCAGAAAAAATCCAAGTATTTACAGATGTTGGAAAAAAGAAGCGATAACAATGCCACACCAATGCGTCAAATGCGGAACATTTTTCAGTGATGGAGCAGAAGAAATCTTAAAAGGGTGCAACTGCGGGAGTAAGCATTTTTTCTTTGTGAAAAAAACAAAAATCAAGAAAGCGAAAAAAGTGCAGGAACAACTTTCTGATGACCAGAAGAAAGAAATCATGGAACAGATTACAGAAATTGCTGGTGTTCATGATGAGCCTGTTGTTCTTGATTTTGAAGCGATTAATGTCGTTGAAGCAGGAAAATTTGAGATAGACATTGTCAACTTAATGAATAAAGAAAAACCTATTGTCTATCGGCTTGAAGAAGGAAAGTATATCATTGATGTCGCGGAAAGTTTCAAGAGAAGTAAGGAATTGAAGCAAGAGCAACAAACAAATTAACGAAGATCCGCAACATCATATTCTACGAGCACATTGTCCAAATTTTCACTCCAATTACTCATATACATTCGATCAGCCATTTCTGCAACAGCTGCGAGAGGAACAAAAGCAGTGCCACCATTTTTATTTGAATGTGCCCAATCTTCAATGTCAAGCCAATCTATAGGTTCTGTGTTTGCATCGTTATCAGGACTGATTAATGCACTATTCAAAGAAGTAACATACGAAATGTCAGGGTTTAAACGCACCCATAACCCGGCATTTGTAAATCCATCATACGCTTGATGAATGTGTGGTTTATCTGATAATGGCTGCACATGATCTTGTTCTGCAAAAACAAGCATCACTTTCAAATCAGGAATTTTTGTTGCAAGCTTCGCATAATTATGAACCGTCTGTCTAAAACTCCAAAGTTCTTTTGCATCAGAAGGAAGAGTCAAATCGCTTGGCCAATCATCTAAAGACAATGCACCATTGTCAACAAGAGCCTGTAAAAGTTCAGGAGAGTAAATGTCCTTGCCATACATGCTTGGAATTTGCGTTCCGTGAATAAAGTCAGTTCCATCAGGAACATTGTTTCCATTCAAATCAAAATAAGGAATATGATTCTCGTCATCCCAAAAAAGAAATGAATAATCAAAAGAAATAGCTGCAGAAGAATAATCATGGGGGTAAGAATACAATGAATTAAGAACAGGAGTTTTTCCATCCCAATACCCCAATTCCATTGCAGAAAGTGCAGGAACAGTAGGATTTTCCCTTCCAACAAAGTAAGCAACAGAGAGCTCGTCTCCATAGAGCGCGAGGACATTCGTTGCAGCAATGCCTGGATGAGAGAATGCGTATAATCCAACATTATCAGTCAAGAGAGGAACTTCACTTAATTCAGAAATATAATTTCCATAAGCATCAGGAATATCGCCTGAAGTAAAGTGAATAACATCGCGTAATGCTTGTAAAGAATCTTCTCCACCATAATCATAAATACCTTCACTAGAAACACCAGAAGGATCAGATTTTCCAGGCCATAAGTATGTCACATGAGCAAAACCTAATTTTGTAACATCAATGAATTCTGTATCAAAAACAGGCTCTTTAGGAGTAAAGAAAGTAGAAACAAAAACAAGGAGTGGTGCACCTTCGTCATAGCGAGGAATTTCCGGAAGTGTCACTTGGACGACAATGTTGCCAATTCCTTCAGAAGAGATATAAGTCACAAAAGAGTGGCCTGCAGAAGTCTTCTGAGAAAGAGTATCCATCTGAGAAGGAGCAGAAGTACCACAATCCAGAGAACATTTGTCAAGTTTTGCTTCTATTGGGTCGCAAATACCATCGCCACAGGAAGCAATTGCTGCGTTTTCATCTTCGCACCCGAGTAAAAAGAAGAGAGAAAGAAACAGAAAACAAGAGAGGAACAAAAAACGTTTATACATAAACAATGTAGAGAAGGAATAGATTAAATAAGTTTCGAAAAGAAACATTAAAATAGATAGTATGAGTAGGAGAAGAATATGAATAAATCACTGCAGAAAATATCTTTGATTATAATTATTATGTTGTGTTTAATGCTCACAAGCTGCGAAGACACCAACTGTGACATGAATGGCGATGGAACAGTAGATACAGTAGAGAAAAAGATTTGTGAGAAAGGAACGTTTGAAAAAACACCAAAACAAGAACAAAGAGCAGATGAAGAAGAGCAAGCAGAGATCTCAAATAATGATGAGACAAAGTACACCATAAACACTGCATTTATTTCTATTCATATGGAACCAGGAAGTAATCCAAGCACAACAGACTATCCTGCATTGCATTGGACAGATCTCGTCAATCTCGTCGCGCTTGCGGATGAATACAATGTCAAACTATCCCTTGTCTTTAATCCACAATGGGCAACCTACATTCTCGATGATGAAGAGAAACTAACGCTGCTCAGAAGTTGGGAAGCAAATGGACATGAGATTGGTCTTCATCATCATGGTCCACATCATGGAGGATGGAATGGATACACAGATCAAGAGGAATACAAAGACTATCTCAAATATATTGGAACTGTCGAAGAGATGATGAATCTTGTAAATCAACTCCCTGTTTCTGGACAAGTGCTTGTCGCAGGCATTGGAGCAGAAGAAGATGTCGATTATGATTGGCCAGAGGATATCATCTATGAAACAGATGGCGGCGCAGATCCAGAAGGAGATATTCTGAGTAACCCCACAACAAATACATACAATGATCATAGTGTCATTTCCCTGAGACATGCGCAATACCAAGTAGGAAAAATGTCATTAACATTGGAACAAATTGAATCCTATCTTCAAGAACCGCAAACAGAAGAATATATGGGGATTGTGTTCCATGAAAAAAACTATGCAGAAGACCCAGAAAAGATTGAAGAGTTATTCCAACTTTTCCAAGAATATGACGTCAAAGTAAAAACAGTGCAAAACATAATGGAAGAAGAAGGCTATTAAAAAAAGTAAGAAGAAACTAGCGACTCGTCATAATTTCTACAACATCGCGATGTTTTAAGACATGTTCTTTTCCAAGACTTATCCGTGTTTTGACATCAACTGCACGGACAAATTTGTTTCCAATATCGGTGTGAATTCTAAACGCAAAATCAAGCGCAGTGGATTTTGGTGGAAGTAAAAAGCAGTCCGGCAAGCAGCGTCCCTGCGAATCAACAAGATTGTTCACGCCACCAGGAAAAACAGCGAAATAGCCAAGAAGATCAAACACAGCAGTGTTCAAAACGTTTTGCACACCAGTGCTTCCGTGTTTGTCAAGGATATTTTTTTGCATGAATGCAAGAGCGTTTTTCTGCTTTTCATTTAATTTTTCAGGAGCAAGAAGAGTGAAAGAAGCGTCTCCGGGAATATAATCAATGATGCCATGTTTTGCTGCTTCACGAAGTGCTAATTCTGCATCGCCAGAGCACGGAATTATTTTGTACTGCGGAAATTCTTTAACAAGACGTTCATAATTTTTGTCAGCGCCTGGAATATCTACTTTGTTTGCTGCGATGAGCATTGGTTTTGTGTGCTGGCGAAAATACGATGCAAGTTGTTTGAGTTGTTCTTCAGTCCAATTCGTAATTTTTTCAGGATCAAGATGAAATTTCTTTATTGCATCATCAACGAGTGCTTCAGTCACACGAACAGCAGAAAGTTGTTTTGCAATGGAACGACTCACTTTTGTCTTCTCTTGCTGTACTTGTCTGACAAATTTGTCCCACCCATTTTTGATAATTTGCAAGTACCACATGTCTAATTCAACTTCCAAAAAGCGAATATCCTGTGCAGGATCATAACTGAGTGTATCAACAGGTTCTCCATGCGCGTTGACAGAACCCGACGCATCAACAATGTGAATAAGAACATCTGCTTGGTTTAAATCATTGAGAAATTGATTCCCTTTTCCTTTGCCCAAATATGCTTCTGGAACAAGGCCTGCGACATCGAGAAGATCCACACAAACAAAACGCTGGTGTTTCAAGCAATACCCAACCCGAGGATTGCATTGTTTGTTGAATTCTTTATCCACACAATCCATGCGAACGTAGCCGACTGCGTGATTTGGTTTGATAGTCGTAAAAGGATAGTTTGCGATATCCACGTTTGCAAGGGTTGCTGCTTTGAAAAACGTTGATTTCCCAGCAGATGGTTTTCCAACAAGACCGATAAGCATTATTTCACCTAAACAGAAGTTTCCCCTGTCCCTATATTAAGTTTGTTGTTGTAAATGCGCAATGAAAATCAAAACATGTCAAGAACCACCAATCACCGCTTCCTTCGGTCACTATAAATCGGTGGCATGATCAAGGTGGTTCTTGAGCATGTTACGAATAGAGCACCTTCAAAAAAATGAAGGTGGACTGATTGAACGGTGTTCAATTTATTACGAATCGCAATTCGAAATGTTGTCCACTGGTTACTAAACCAGTGATATATTCGAAACATATAAATCCCAGTAACACTAAAAAAACGACTATGGACATTCATATTGGCTTTTTTCGTGCAAAAGCAGTTGGAGAATACTTCGATCTTAAGCGATTTTACAAAGACCTCCGATATTGGTTGATTGCAGAAGGATATTGCAGTTCAGATACAGTTGGATTTCCAGAACGATATTTTTATCTCAGTGAAACGCAGAAAGATGGAAAACTCTTTTATGTCTGGTGGAGACCAAAAAAAGGGCTGGGAGTTTTCAGTGGCGGATTAAAAGGAGGACCAGGTAAAGGAGTTGAATTTTACAAAGCAATCAAGATTAATATGATTGGAGAGAAATTTAAAGACGCGGAGATTATGCATCAGGGGAAAAAGATTAAGGTAAGTAAAGGAACGTTTGAAGTGATTGTGCATTCGTATCTCCATTTTGGAATGCCTGATTGGGAAGGAAAGAAAGGATCTGATTTCAAGAAGGCGATGTTTGATATTTTCTGGAAAAGAATTTACAAGAAAAGCATTGAAACATACAAGAAAGAAGGGCTGAATGATATGTATAAGTTACAGGCGCATGTCAAAAAAATGATGGATATGGAAAGCTGGAAACCTGAAGGCAAGACGTTCGAACCACACTTTGGTCTGCCGGATACAGAATTTTAGAAGATGTATCTCTGCCAACTTTTCAACAAACTTTTTAAACAAACTGCATTTCTAAGAGAATCAGAATGCCTCCGTAGCATAGTAGCCATTGCGGCGGTTTTGTATGAAAGGACTAGCGTCATAAACTTTTGACGTTAGTCACGTCAAAAGAACCGCAGGTCGAGGGTGCAATTCCCTTCGGGGGCTTATTTTTATTAGAATTTGATTTCTAAAAGAAAATTGACATCCTCCCATGCCTAAAGGCCTCGCTTCGCTCGCCCCTCCGCTTCGCTTCGGGGATGGGATTCCAGTAAAGAGTGGCTTTGGCGTGATGCGCCTCGAGATAATTCTTCGCTTTGTCCAATGTTATGTGTCCTA
>JACRPI010000008.1 GCA_016214075.1 Candidatus Woesearchaeota archaeon | reverse complement strand
GTTCATCCGGAATTCTCCAACCATCATCTCTAACAACTAATCCCATCGGGTCACCTCTTCTCATTCTCACGTGACCCATTCCCTAATATCTATTCAATGAGAAAGCTACTATTTATTCCTTTCGGGATAGGCTCTTAGAAAAATTGTACAAAGACCTCCAATTTCAAAAAATGAATTCTAAAGAAGAATTATTAGTGATGTTCGAAAGAATATGGAAAGAAAAATGGAGCGATTCGATAGTCATTGTGAAACAAGAATATACACAAGACAACTATAAAGAGATGGGAAAGAAATTTATTGTTGATTATTATGACCATTACAAACCATTTAACCATCTCAAAACACTTGGCTTAGAGACAGAAGATAGACTCGCTCTTGCTGACGGAAATCAGTATCATATTCGAATTGATCGTTTAGCATGTGACAAAGAAGGAAATTATTACGTTTGTGATTACAAAACAAACAACAAACTCAAAGTGCAAGGAGAGTTAGATGAAGACAGACAACTTGCAATGTATTCGCTTTGGGTCAAGAAAAATTTCAAAGATTGCAAAAATGTCAAGCTTGTTTGGTACTTTCTTGCTTTTGACAAAGAGCTTGTTTCTGAAAGAAGCGATGAACAGCTTACAAAGCTAAAGAAAGAAACAGAAGAACTCATCAAAGAAATAGAAACATGCATCACCTTTCCAACAGAAGTCAGCTCTTTGTGTGATTGGTGCAAATATAAATCAATATGTCCTGCATGGAAACATGAACTTGCTTTGGAAGAAAAGACACCAGAAGAATTCAAAGAAGATGATGGAGTTCAGCTTGTTGATGAATTAACAGAACTTGAAA
The DNA here is from genome assembly GCA_016214075.1 of Candidatus Woesearchaeota archaeon. Lineage (NCBI taxonomy): Archaea > Nanobdellati > Candidatus Woesearchaeota > Candidatus Woesearchaeota archaeon. The sequence continues at coordinate 35,575 of JACRPI010000008.1, read as the reverse complement.
AGCAGCAGGAAGAAGCAGAAGGAAAGATTGAAGAAATTAAGAAGAAGCTCATTCAATTTGCGCAGCAGACTGGCGTGAATGTTGTCTGGGGAACTGATAAGAAAGCTTCTGTTAAACCCTATGATAAAATTGAATATCCAAAAACAGAAGAGTTTGTTGCATTATTGAAAGAGAAAGGAGTTTATGATGACCTTGTTTCCTTGAATTATTCTAAGTTGCAATCAAAGGTCTTAAAAAGACAGATAGATATTGACATTTTAGAGCATATCAAGACAGAACAAGGATGGATGGTTCGATTGAGTAAGAGGTAAAATGATGATTACAGAAAGAACTTGTGGCTTATGTGGAAGAGAGAAAGAACTCTTTAGTTTAGGCGAAAAGAATTTATGTATGAGTTGCTGTGCTAAAGTCGATGAAAGACAGCAAAAAACTTCCATAAAAGAGAAGAAAGTAATGGATGGAGTAGTCATAGCTGACTTTTCAACAGAGGATGACGCAGGAAGCTTAAAAATTAGAAATAAAAAAGATTTTCGTGGATTTTACGAGGATTTAAAGGAGGCGGTAAGTATCAATGGAGGAGAACACCACAATATTTTAATATATTGCCCAGAATTTTTTAAGTTACTCTGTAACATATTAATTGACGATAATTCGGACTGGAATACTAAAATCCTCATAAATTGTGCTCTTGCTTATTTTGTGTTGCCTGAAGATGTAATTCCCGAGCACAAGTATGGAGCTGAAGGTTATATAGATGATCTTTTTTTATGCAGTTATGTCTTAAAAGAGATAAAAGATAATATAGATGAAGGATTAATAACAAAAAATTGGGAAGGTAATGAAGACATAGTGGAGCTGATTGATGATATTTATTCCAAGAGTAAAATTCTGATTAGCGAGCATTATCTTAAAATTTTACGATTGGTTGGATTGAGGAAGTATAGTTCACTTGATTTAGATGAGAGGCAATCAGATTATCCAAGGAGAATTGCTCGTCTGGCTGATGAAAAAAGAGAACTATTAGGTTTACTCTCTTTCTTAGTATCTAAAATATATGGACAACCCAGATTAAGGCAAGCAGAGCAGCTGAAACAATTTATAGAACAACATGAGGATTATGGAGAGATTCAAAGAATAATATCCATAGCGAAGGGGGAGAGAGGATTCAACAAAATAAAACAACCGGAAAAAAGTTTTGAAGATCGTATTAGGGAGAATAAAGTTAGGGGTTTATTAAAAGATAAAACATGTCATTGAAAAAATTAGACCTTAAGCATTCTTATGATTCTGATGAAGATGATATACTTAATCAGTTCTATATCCCTGTCCTATCAGAATCAATAAGATATGATCGAATCGCAGGTTATTTCTCATCAACATCTCTTGCTCTTGCAGCTAGCGGAATAGCAAAGTTTGTATGGAACAAAGGGAAAATGAGACTAATTATAAATGTAGGTGTATCTAAGAGTGATTACGAAGCAATAGATAAAGGACTCTCAGATTCGGGAAAAGTAATAAGTGAGATAATCATCAAGGATTTAGATACTTTTGAAAATGAGTTAGTAAAAAATCATGTTAAGGTGTTTTCATGGATGATTGCTCACGAAATGATTGAGATAAAAGTAGCAATAATTGAAAAGGAGACTACAAATAAAGGGATATTTCATCAAAAGACGGGTGTTTTCTACGACTCCGAAGGGAATTTTGTTTCATTTAGTGGTTCTGATAATGAATCCGCTAATGGTTGGGTATTCAACATAGAAGAATTTAAGGTATTCCGTAGTTGGAAGGAATCGGAATTACCATATTTGAATTCCGACATCAAGAGATTTGAAAAATTCTGGAAAAATGAAGGTGTACGGACAAAAGTCATAGATATACCCTCTGCAGTAAGAGAGAAATTCATTTCTCTCTGCCCAGAAACAGAAGACTCGCTTAAAGAGGCATTTAAAGAAATCTCTCGAAAGAGACTCAGCTTTAAGAAAAAAAGAGAGTTAAGAGATTACCAAAAAGATGCTATTTATGGATGGAGAAATAATAGTTATATAGGTCTTCTCGAAATGGCAACCGGTACAGGAAAAACATTTACTGCGATTGCAGGAATTAAAGAAATATATGAAAGGGAAAGGAAATTGATAACTATAATTGTCGTACCATATCAACATTTGGCGACACAATGGATAGAAGAGATGTCATCATCAGGTTTTGAAAGTGACCCTGCATTTGGATCCTCTGCCATTTGGAAGAAGAAGATAAAAGATAAGATTTTAGATATAGAGATGGGTCACATAAACAAATTGATAATAGTTACCACATATGACACTTTCTCATCAGAAAAATTCATAAAAATTATGCAAGAATCTGACATCCCAATACTGATAGTGTGTGATGAAGCTCATGTTGCAGGATCAACAAGAAGGTCTAAAGGGTTATTAGATAAGTATAGGTATAGGCTTGCTCTTACTGCTACTCCAAGAAGATGGTTAGATGACGAAGGTACAGAAGTTATTTACTCTTATTTTAATAAGACTGTTTTCGAGTTTCCATTGAAAAATGCTATTGGTCGCTTTCTTACTCCTTATAACTATTTTCCCCACTTAGTAAATCTAAAAGAAGAAGAGCTGAGGGAGTATAGGCATATAGGACAAAGAATCGCAATTCTTTTAGGGAAAAAGAACCAGAAAAGTAAAGAAACTCTCGAATTGCTACTAATAAAGAGAGCAAAAATTGTAACCAATGCAATAGAAAAGATTGATATGTTGGTAATGATTCTAGAATCCATAGAGAAAATTGAAAGCTGCCTAATCTTCTGCTCGGAAAAACAAATAAAGGAAGTAAAAGATTTGTTGATGTCTAAAGGAATAAGGTTTCACCAATTCACAAACAGAGAGAAGTTGAAGGAGAGGAAATCTATTAAGGAAAATTTTGAGAAAGGTCTATATGATGTACTTGTAGCAATAAGGTGCTTGGATGAAGGGGTAGATATTCCATCAATTAAGACTGCAATAATCCTAGCAAGCTCATCCAACCCAAAAGAGTACATACAACGCAGGGGGCGTGTATTGAGAAAATTTCCTGGTAAGACAAAGGCAATTATCCATGACTTTATTGTTGTACCTGATATTGATGAAAATGCTAATTGTGAATATTATGAGGTTGAAAAGAAGATTTTAGCGAAAGAATTAAAAAGATATGAGGAATTCGCAGATGCATCACTCAATCCTCTGCAATCAATAAGGATAATTAACAAGATTAGGGTCAGATACAACCTCTAAGAGACTATGCATGGTAACAAAAAAACAAGAAATTAATAAGTTGATTATTGATAAAATAAGTCAATCTAATAGTAATCAATCTGTAAAAGACTTTTTAATATCCATACTAAACTTTGAAAGGGAATTTTTCAATGAAGAAATGGAACGGTATTATTCTTCTCAATACATCAAATACTTAGAGAAACATTCCAAAGGAATCAGAGGAGAAGATAAATGAGAATATACTCACTAGAAATAGAAAACTTCAGGCAATATAGAAATAAACAAGAGATTAAATTTTCTACAGACCCCCATAAAAATTTTACTATATTTGAAGGAGCGAATGGAACTGGTAAGTCAAACCTCCTGCGGTCAGTGATGTGGTGCTTATATGGAAAGGAAGATGATGTATTGAGCAATTATGACGAAGAAAATAAAGTAGGAATTGTGAACGAGCAACTTCTAAGAGAATTAGCACCAGGAGAAAGGACAGTTGTAAGAGTGAGAATAAATATGGGAAATGAGAATCCAGAATATATTATAGAACGGACTTCAACTTATAGAAAAAGGGACAATGGTTTCTTGGAGAAAATAGATGAGAAATTTGTAATTATGGAAGCAACTGAACAAGGGTTCAAACCTGCAATAAATCCTACAACGAGAGTAAAAGCAATATTACCTAATGAAATCAAAGGGTATTTCTTCTTCGATGGAGAAAAGCTTGATGAGTTTTTCAAACCAGGTAGAGGAACAAAAGTGAAAAAAGCAGTTTTTGATGTGTCTCAGATAGAATTACTACAACGTACAATAAAGCATCTAGAATCTGTAAATTACAAGCTGGTCAAAGGTCAAGAAAATCTAAGCCCAAAAATTAAATCACTTCAAGAAGATTTAGAGAGTGCTGAAGATAGGTTAAGAGAGCTTCAAACTGATGAAGACGACTATGGGAAAAGGATTCTTGAAGCAAATGAAGATATAGAGAAGATAAATAAGTTCTTGTCAAGTTATTCAGATGTCAATGTAAAAGAGTTGCAGAGCAGGAGAGATGAATTAGACCAGGATATCAAGAGTCTGTCCGAGGAGATGAAAGTATGCCTTGATGAGAAGAATGAACTTATGCTTGAGCATGGTTCAACTATTCTTATACATGGTGCAGTTTGCGAATTAATGAAACAGATTGATGAATTAGAAGAGAAGAATGTAATCCCTCCTAATATCGATCCTTCATTTGTAAGAAAGCTAATTTCTGAACAAGAATGTCTCTGTGGTAGAGAGATTAAGAGAGGTACCAATGAATTTGAACTCCTGAATAAGATTGCACAGCATGAGGAATATGGAGAATATTCCAAACTTTTGATGGAAGGAAGGTCTGAGCTTAGATTCGGGATAGATGGCTTGAGTTCATTTGAGGGGAAATTAAGAAAATTAAGTGAAAGACTCATTTTGCTTGAAAAACGAAAGCACGAAGCTTTGAAAAGGATATCTGAAATAAGTATTGCACTTAAGGACATAGACCTGGAGTCAATTAGCAGCAAAGAAAGCCAAAGAGAGAGTCTAATGAAAGCTTTGCAGTCAGAAAATGGAAGTCTTGCGGTTTGTAAAAACAATATTTCTGATCTTAATACACAGATAAAAGAATGGACTAAGGATCTTGGAGCATTGTTAGGTAAAGAGAGTGAAAATAAGGATTTGCTTGACAAGGTTAATATTCTAAATGGCTCCATAACTTTACTCAAGGAGATATTGGAAGATATGATTGAAGATGTAAGGATGACCATACAAAAAAAGACGCAAGATTACTTCTTGAGCCTTATATGGAAGAAGGAGACATATAAAGAAGTTAAAATAGACGAAAATTATAATGTTTCTGTTTTAAATAGATTTGGAAAAGATTCTTTGGATACACTATCAGCAGGTGAGAGACAGGTTCTTGCACTTTCATTCATGGCAGCATTAAATGAAGTGTCAGGATTTGATGCCCCCGTTATAATTGATACCCCTTTAGGAAGGATTTCTGGAGAACCAAAAGACAATATCGCAGAGTGTCTACCTAATTATTTAAAAAATACACAGGTCACACTTCTTGTAACCGATCAAGAATACACTCACTCAGTAAAAAGCAAAATTAGTAAGAGAATAGGAAAAGAATTCAAATTGCTTTATAATGATGCTTCTTGCGAAACTAAGGTGACTATATGACTGAATTAAATTATGGAAGAAATTTCAATTTAGATAAAGAGAATCAAGATGATTATAAGAAGATTCAAAAGACTGATTTTTTTAAAGGGAAGGATTTGAAAGACATCTTCATATTTTCTATGGCTTTGGGATTTAAATATGGAATGCGACAAAAAGTTCCTAAGAAATATCCTCTAATCAATGCTTCAGTTTCTAGGAAAGAAACATGGCTGATAGCTTCTATAGCAGTTAAAGAAGAAGGAGTGAAAATTTTAAAAGATACTGCAAAAATGCGGAATATCGCAGAAGAATTTGCGCATGCTGGATTCCAAATTCTCAAAAAAAGATTTCTTGAACAAGCTGAGGAGAACCCTGTAAAAAGAATAGAGAAAGAATTGCTTGATTTAGTAAAATAGATTATTTCTTCTTTGTAAGTTGTACTATGTGGTTGCAAATGAACAATGCGGCGGCTATTCTCAAAGGGATAGAATTTTTTGGAGGATTTCCTTTGTCAAAATGGATTATACTCTTCTTACCTTTTTTATTAAGAATTTTTGCCACCCCATATCTCTGTATAGGGAAAAACTTTTCCACTATTTCACTTGCCTCTTGTAAACTTCCAACAGGAGTAAGTAGACCATTGTCTTTTTCCATCATGCAGTGCTGTCTTTGGAATTCTTTTGTAGGGGGAATCTTAGTTTTAAATTTTTTTTCTACAAAAGATATAAATCTATGAATTCTGTCTTTCTCCTTAAAATTTTCTAACAATGATATAATCGATTCTCTTTTCGGAAAGCATACTTTCATAGAGTCTTTTCCTGTTGCATGATGGATGCTTGCTTTCCACTTAAAACTTTTTGATCCTGTTCTTGGAAAATTATTATCAAGCTCTACTCTGAATCCACAAGTTTTTAGATTAGGAACAATTTCTGCAAAATTTGCCAGAGGATGCTTGTTGATAATTCTAATAGGGGGTGGTGGAGTTTCTCTAAGATTGAGAAAAAGACCTCTCTTATCACTTACTGTGGGTGGTACGATTCTTCTTCTTTTTCTTTCTGCTTTTAATATGGCTTCTGCAAAGGCAAAGGCAAGCTTAGGACAGACAGCATTTCCAACTAACCTATATTTATCCGCTTGGTTATTACCTTGAAAAAGATAAGTTATAGGGAATGACATAATCGAAGCAATCTCCCTTATGGTAGGAATACGATAGACATTTGGTTTACCATTAGAAAAAATCATAGCTTCTCTTGTCATGTTGGATTTTGTAGCCATAATGGTTCTACTGGGAGCATTTTCGTCTTCAGGAAATGACATTCTTCCATAGTACCTAGCTTGTTGTTTCTTTAATCTAGCTTGTCTCCACCCAGCTTCAGGCATCGTGGTATCATATCTATGATCAGTTAGTTCTTCATCTGGAATATTTATGTTATAAATCGGATCCGTTATGATGCTGCCGTTTGGGCGCAAAGAGTTAAGGATTAATCCGAGAATCATCCAATCTTTTTCTTCAGGAGTCTTCTTTTCTGGAACCACAAAATCACCACAGATGAATCTCTCTCTCTTTTGTGGTACGCCAAAATGTACAGAATTATATATCCCTCTAGCAGAGGTATCAATTTCTAGTGCAATGTCTATCTCTTTTTTTTTAATCCCTAACTTCCGTAACTTTTTTTCATCCAACTCTAAATCTTTGAAAGTGTAATATTTTTTTAGAAAACTTCTTGAATTAGGAACATTCTCCATAATCCAATATTTCAACCTAGAATTTATCTTATGTTTTTTTATAGCAATGATCTGAAAATACTTTTCAATCAATTTTATTCCAATGGACTTATCCGCTTTTCCTGCTCTATTGGAAGAAGAAAAAGAAACACAAGGAGGCGACCCAATAATAACATCTACATCTTCTACTATTTCATTAACTCTTTCGGGAGGGATAAGAAGTATATCCCCCTTAGTTTCATAATAGCAGTCAAGACCAGGATGTTTTGATTCAGGATGATTAAGTTTATGTGTCTGCCTAGCAATCTCCCAATTGTCTAAAGCAAATATCACTTTGAAGCCAGCATGTCTGAACCCCTCAGAAAATCCTCCTGCGCCACAAAAAAAGTCTGCAACTGTATACATCTCTTTCATCAATGCACCCTTTAGCAGATCGTGCAGATATAAACGATCCGTATACAAACAGGGGGAAATAATTTATAAAGGTTCCGTTTTATTAGGATGTTGTGATTAATATATTCCCTAAGAAAATGAGAAGCAAAATAATTTCAAAGATAAGAGGCAACGATACCAACCAGTGGATTAAACTAAAAATATATTTAAGTAGACTATTTTTTGTCCTCTTTAACCTTATTAGTTTTCTTTGCTACCACCCTGTAACCTTACCTGCATCCTTAATAAACAACAAATTTCCGACAATAAACATTATTCTGCATCCTTAAAATGTGTTCCGATAGTTGTATTCTGTTTACCGCTGAACTGTAAGGATGCAAACTCTTTGATTTGTAAGCGAAATAATAAAAGCATCTTGTGTCGAGCATAGCTATTTCTATACTTCATTGCAGTCAAGAAGATGTAACATCTGTCTCCATATTCCTGTACTCTTTTTGCAAATTTGTCATTGAAATAGTCTTTATGGCTCTCATATTTCGCTTTAACACCCGTTTCAACTTCAATAGCAATTTCTTCACCAGCAGCATTAACAAAAACAATATCTGGTCGCTCTGTTCTGTACTTTGAAACATTCTCAGTGTATTTCTTAAGCTCCTGATAAATGAGATCAACGTAAAACGTGTGCTGTGCTCCTTCAGGTGCTCTCTTTTTAACAAAATATTCTCTATGTTTTCCTTTAGTTAAATTATGAAAACTTCCAGCTATATACCCATTATTATTCAAAAAGTTTTTTTCTTCAAGAGTTTTATTCAAAGCAACATGCACATCCTGCTCAACGTCCAAACCAATATCAACCTTCTCTTTCTCCACAACAACACCTTCCTTCTTCTCTGTTTTCTTTCGCATCTCATCTGGATTTGTAGTGACTAAATTATGTTCTTCTTCTGAAGCAATGACGTGAAGCTCCTGATGTTCATTTTCTAAAATCAATATTCCATTTCCTTTCTCAGCGCACATGAGATACTCTCGCTCAGCAGCAGAAAGATTAAACGTTCTTTTCACATTATCTATAACTGCCGGTTTCTGACGTAATAAGAACGTATAAGAGGTATTAGCCAAAACAGCATGCCCTGCACGACTACCAACTAAATCAGCGACATCTTGCGTAATCATCAATAAACCAAGATTATACTTTCGGCATGTTTTGACAATCTCAAAAATATACGATGATTCCTCAGCAGTCTGCAACATTGCCCATGCTTCATCAATCACAAGCATCTTTCGCTTCAATGACTGTTTCATACGCATATACACAAAATCCAAAACTAAATACATGACAACTGGCTTTACTTGTTTGGGCATATTGCCAATATTAAAGCAGACAAAATTATTGGAAAAATTAATGTTTGTTTCTTTATTCAAAAAACTGAACACGCCGCCTTCTGTGTACATGCGCAATCTATTGAGCAATGCCCGATACGTCACTCGTTCCTGAGACGCGCATTTTCGCTCCAGATTTTTCATTTCCTGATACAAATCCTGCATTTTTGGAGGAGCGGAGTTTGGTTTTATCTTCTTCCCATTAATGCCTTTGCGACCATAGGTAAGATCAATCGCTTTGTCCAAAATGGATTTCTGTACTTCTGTCAAATCACCAAACATGATCTGAAAAATATCCATTAAAGACAAGCGTTTCTCCAAATACTCATGCCCCATTAAGTCGAGTGGATTAATCATAGTGTTGCTGTCCTTAGAAATTGTAATGGTTTCTCCTTTGTAATGCTCGGTAATCCCAAGATATTCTCCTTGTGGATCAATAATAATGACATCGCAGTCATTCATGAACATCCGAGACATCAGCAATTTTGTAAAATAGCTCTTTCCAGCGCCAGAGGTCGCTAAGACAATCCCATTTGCGTTTGTCAATCCAAAGAGATTTTTGATGTACGGAATTTTATTTTTATTCAAACCCAAGAGGATTCCGTCATGTTCAATGTCAAGGAAAGGAGAAGAAAAAGGGAAGAATGCGCTCAAGCCCTGTGTATGGATATTTTGTTTAATAGAAAGAGGATTCTTTGCTAAGGGAAGCATCGAAGCATACGCGTCCATCATCTGGAATGTTGGCTGACTGTTTTGTATCATGAGTCCATCTAAATCAGCTTTCACCTTCTTCGCGAGGACATCAACGTCCTCTTTATTGCTTCCTTTGCACATAATATACAATGACACATGAAACAGCTTTTGCTTTCCTTTCTGCAAATCCTCCAAAACTTTGCGAGTGGATGCAAATTTAATATCCAATGATGGATTCAGAATACCTTTTTTTGAATCGCTATACAGATCAGCCTGCTGTTTCTGTAACTCTCTGTTCAATTGAATCATCGTATCATTGATAGGAAACGGTTCAATGTGAATACTGACGTCATAATTCTCTCCTGAAGAAATAATTTTGTCCAAAAAGCCAATCTCAACAGTATGCGGATACCCTGTCACTGTAATAACCTTGCAGTATTTTTTGTCAATCTCAAAATAATCAGGATAAAATACGACTTTTTGCGGAGACAACAGAAAGTGCATGTACTCTTCTATTTCTTGATCGTCTTGCAGCTTCTTTTGCTGGTTATCCGCAATGTACTCATAAAACATTTTAAGTAAATTATCTCCTGCAAGCGTGCGAACTTTTAACCCAAGACTTTCCAGTTTTTCTTTGCAAACCTGTGTTTGAATAGCAAGATCATATTTCTCATGAATAATGACATAGAAGCGCCTGTTTTTGATATTGTTATGTTCTATTGTCCCTTTGAGAAATGCACAATAAGAAGCAAACAATTCTTTCTTGTCCTTCATTTTGTTTTCTAAGTCCTTGAGGTGCATACGAACACTAATCGGATGGCTGCTGACATGAAACTGGATAGGAAAATCCAAACTGTTCAAAAATTTCTGAAAGCCAGCAATAATGCTCTCTTTTTCCTCATCAGGACGAATCATAAGGTTCATCGGAATAACTTCAAGAATGCTCAGCTTTCCTTTTTTTGTCGCAACAATGCTGTTTTCTACTTTTTCTATGTTGATAATGTCTTTGAGTTTATCGCTGTTGACCTGCACTTCTTTATTTCGCAAAAACGTCATCAAATGAAGCAATCGCTCTTTTCCATCAAAGAACATAAAGAACACCGCAACTAATGAAATCAAAACACCAATAGTGCCTGAAACATAGATGCTCATCTTTATTTTGAGAATAATAATGACAAGCAAAAGAAAAGCAGGAGCAGCATAGCCCAACTGCTGAAATGTCAAACCAAACAGAATCTTTTCTTTATGCTGCAATGGAGGAGGAATGTCATACGCCATCAAACCACCGCTGCGATGTATTTGACCGCCTGCTGAACATCATCCTTTAGTCCATCCATACTGCTCTTTGTCATCGCAAATTTGATTGCCCAAAATAAGGAGTAATTTATCAGAGAGAAGCACGCAATCATGACGACAATCGTAATGTTTTCAAATATCGCGTTTTCAACGATTAATGAACAGACCAAGATAAGTAGAAGATCAATAATGGAGATAAAGATGAATATTGCCAAGACATTAAGGATAAATCGCCCATAACTGCGTAATGGAGGAATAAAGTAGCAAAAGATGCCAATAGGAAACAAAATAACCCCAAAACTGACGACAATATAACGCAAAACAAGAAAGAGTAATGCGAACAATAGGGCAAACAAGTAAAACGTGACAAAAATGCCTTCTAACGCGATATTGACAAAATTGTCAAACGTCAAAAGAAAGAACTCTTCATCAATCATGTCCAAAATACCATTGCTGATGGAGCTGTTGACAGTAAGAAGAAGATCATACAGATAATACGATGCTGCAATCAGAATAATCATTAAAACTGTGTTTTGCAACGATTCTTTTGCGTGCGCTCTCCTGATAGGATTACCCCCTGATGTAAGAAATGTAAAACCTGCATACAAAAACAAAAAGACATAGAAAAAGCTCAAGACATACGTTACTGCAAGCCATGGCTCATAAAAAATGTCTGTCTCAACATCTGCGGTGAGTAAACTTTTGATAGAAAGAAGTAATGGTTGTAATGGAGCATTGATTATTTCAAGGAAATAGTCATACATTGCCTCTGGCAAACAGCTGGAAAGATTTGTTATTCCACATTCTTCTTCCTCAGCAGCAACGAAAGGGATTATAATGACAAGAACAAGAAAGAAAATGAACAATCGCTTCTTAATTTCTTTCATAAGAACATAGAAAACAATCAGCAAGAGTATGATTTGAACAAGCAGGATGAGGTTACTGTTTCTTTCTATTATCTCAAATTCAGGCACTATTTCTTGTTGCACCGTAAGGTCACAAAGAGAGCTATAATTGTAAAAATAATTGGAAGCAAAAAGTGTGCAGTTATTGGGATTCTGAACAAAAAATGTATTATTATCTCTGTTTATGTTAAATGATTTTCTATCTGTTATGTTCTCTGACTTCAGTGTTATGAAATAATAAGGCTTCTTCTCAAAAACAACAGAATACATTTTGTTTTGCTCAGTAAAATAGGCGTTTTCAAAAGAAAGATTCAGAAACGTATAATTTACTGCTGTAAGATTGCCTTTTGTGGTGTTATAATATTGATTCACTATGAGAAGGTCAGCGAAAGGAATATCATCGTAGTAAGCAACTTCTTTGCTTTCGCTGATTGTCAAAGAATCTTGTTTCTTTTCAGTTGAATCATATTGGCAGGAAGTGCACCATGTTTTGCATTTTCCTTTTTTGTAAGAGCAGCAATATTTTTTCTGCTTCCAATGCTCAACTCCCAAAGAAAAAAGAATGTCAAGCTGCGTGGTAATTATACTATCTTCTGTGATAGAGACATTTGCATCTGTTCCTTCTGCTTGTTTTTTGCCATTGACAAGAATAGAAACAGTGCTCTGATTTTGAAGAACACTATATTTTGTCTGACAATCTACCACAGCAGTTGTTTTTGGAATCTCAAGATCATAATGATATGCACTCAATGTATTTGTTTGCGAAGGAACATAAAGAACATCTTCCTCATAGATAGCAGGAAAAAGAGTAAGAAAACTCATCCACGCATTTTTGAAGGACGTGGATGAGTAAATGGTTGTATTCTCAGGAGGAGTGGTGACTTGTATTGCTCGATTATAGTCAGCAATAAAGTCATAATTTGGATAATTATAAGGGTATACAAGATCAGCAAGCAAATATTCCTCTTGTGTTTCATTTAATTCTAAAGAGAGAATTTCTTCACACGCTGCTGGATTGCTCACACTACTGCAATCAAACGCAGCAACAGTTGGCAATAAAGCCAAAAAAAGAAAAAAATAAAGTATTTTCATGTGAAGATGTACTCCACAATCAGCGGCGCAACCCAGATCAAGATCAAGCCCACAACTACACCTGCTGCTGTATTCTTTGCCCGTTCTTTTTGCGCATTGTCTCCGCCTGATGTCGCAAAGCTAATCCCTGCAAACACGAGCATCAAAACGCCAATAACTGTTGCAGTGTATTTGATGAAGCGGTACACTTTCATCACTGGCTCAAGAATTTCGTCAATGGTCGCTTCTTCATCAGAGCTTAGTTCTGTGTCAAAGTCTAACTCTGCATACGCTGCCTGCACAAAGACAATGCTCACTAAGAGAGCTATAAAAAAAAGTTTATTCCACATAGTCCTCACCTCCAAATATTTTTCTAAATGCTGAAAATCCATTTTGTTGTTCTTGCTTTTTCTCCTGCTTCTGTTTTCTGAGAATCCGTTGGATTTCTTTCATTGCTTGTAGTTCTTTGATTTCAACAGCAACAATTTCTCCAAACAGATAGAAAACAAGGAGAATCATTCCCACAACAGAAACATACAAAACAAGAACTGAATCTCTGGCAAACACAAAAAGAATGCCATAAATGACAGCAAGTTTCACAAGAAAAATGCTGAATACAGTTAACATTCTATCAAGTCGTTTCATGGTGTGCACCTCAGTGATTCTGCTATTTTTTTCGCAAGCAACGGAGGGACTGCATTCCCTATCTGCTTGACTTTGTCTATTTTTGACCCGCAAAAGAGAAAGTTGTCAGGAAAACTCTGCAATCTCGCGAGTTCTCGTGCGGTCAAAAAGCGATTATAAAATGGATGAATGTAGATTGGCTTGGTCAAAATTGTTCGAGATGGCTTATCCGCAAAAAGTCTCTGTCTTGAGGTGTTAAATTTGAGAGACATCCGCTCTCCTTGCTTGAGATTTCGTATCTTTTGAATTGTTTCTTGTGTCGGTGTAAAGAATTCATGACCGTTCAAAACATTCTCTTGGTTTGTCAAATCATCAAGCGCATCTGCAACAGTTTTCTTAGACAAGTGCTCTGAAGAAAACCACTTCATTTTTCGAGCAATAATAAACAAGCGTTTTCTATGCTGCGGAACTCCATAATTTGCAGCGTCCAATATTTTATAGGTCACAGAATAGTCATTTTCAATGAACCTTTCCACAATTTTGTGAATAATTTTTTCGCCATCTGTATCTCGCATGGTCAAGAGACCATGCACATTTTCTAAAACAACATAGATTGGTTCTATCACTTCTACAAATCGCAGAAAATGTTTGTAGAGTTGATTGCGCTTATCTTTTGGGTCACGGTTTCCACATAAACTGAATCCTTGACATGGTGGTCCTCCTATGATAATGTCAATTTTCTTGTAGTATTTCAAGAGATCATCATTTTTTATTTTTGTAATGTCAGTGCCAATCAGTTGTGCAGAAGGATGGTTCTGCTGAAAGGTGGCAACTGCTGGCTGCCACTGCTCGACAAAGGCAATTACTTCGCAGCCTGCTTGCATAAAGCCCTGACTGAAACCACCACAGCCAGCAAATAAATCGAGAATTCTTGGTTTCATTTTCGTTGCCACCTCTTTTTTGAGCTTATATCATATACTCTCAAACAGATTTCACAGAAAACAATTTCATCTTTGAGAAGCTTTATGCCACATTTTTGACAGCGATCTTTTCCTGCATTCTTTGTATACTTCCATTTTCTCTCCATTCCGAAACACCTCAGAGATAATGGAGTAGTAGGCGTTCTATCCTTTTATACGAAGTTGACAAAGTGAATGTGAAAGATATATACCTGATATATATGAGAAAAGAACTAGATCATTTTTCCTTCTTCATATTCTGCATGCTCAACAAATTTTGGATCAAGAGTATTCCATCCTTTTCGCTTGAATCGTATGGCAACTAATGGAATCGCGTTGTGTTTTGTCGCAGTCTCAACAAGTCTTTGTAATTGAATTCTTACAGAGTCTCGAAGATAAAAACGTTTGTCGACTGTTGCTTTTACTTCAACCATATACACATTGCTATGCGCAAAGAGAACGCAATCGCAAACAGATGCTTCTCCTTTTCCACTTCCTGCAACGTGCTCACAATGATACCCTTTCTTTAGCATGAGCTGAACAAATTTTCTTTCATACTCTTTATTCCAAAGAGGATTCATGAGTGCACCTCAACAACCTGCTGTAACTGCGCAAGTTGCAGCTTTTTCTCTAATATCTCTTTCTGAAGTCGCAGTGTTTCTTTGTCTAAGGCAATTTCGATCGGTTGAATAAGCGCTTGCGGAGAGCCTATGCGAGATTTTGGATACGCATACGCGAGATGACTTACTTCTCGAAGATCATCTTTTGCGAGCTGAAGGTACAATTTTGTTGATTCAATATCTTCATGTCCTAAAAAGTCTTGAACATAGTCAATTCCCAAACCAGCACGACGAAGATTTGTACCACAGACATGACGCAATGTATGAAGGTGATATTTATATCGCGGTTCTCCATTTTCCTGATAATAGTCTATTTCCAAAAGTCTTGCTTCTTCCAGATATTCTGTAAATCTTCGTTGGAAAGGTCGTGAGAGAGAACGTATTTCTCCAGGACTTTCTCTCTTGTTCGCAGTTTTGACAGGAATGACAAAGGTTTCATCTTCGTTCATTGCTCTCCATTGTTTCCAGACATGAAGAAACATATCATTAATAGGAACAATTCGATCTTTTCCATAATTACTTTTATACCGTTTGGTGTTCTTTCCATCTATAACTTTGAGTTCTCCATGTTCCAAATCCACATCTGCCCATTTTAAACGAAGCATCTCCCCAATGCGCAGTCCCTGAAAACATCCCATAAACACAAGCATAGCATAACGCTTATCTTTGATAACGAGCAGTAGTTGTAGGAGCTGTTGTTTTGAAAGGACATACGGCAGTTTTTTCTTATTGCACGTTCCCTCTCGTTCTGTTTGTTGTCTTGGTTTCATCGTATCAAATACCTCCTTGTAGAATCGAGAATCATGTTGAGAAAGGTATCATCTGTCGTTGATTTCATAAGATAGTGTTCACGTTTCTGAGCAAAAGCGTTTCTTTGACTCACTCGTTTTGTTTCAAGCAGCTTTTGAACATCCTGCGGCGCCTGTATGAGAAGCAGCCATTTATACGCTGTATTTGGGTTAATGCTGTTTGTCATAAGAAGCTCATATATTGCTGCTTCTTGTTGAGTGAGCGAATTCTGTTTTTTGTAATGCCATTCATTGCCTAATTTTCTCATCACTGCAAACAACTCATCATCTGTATAGCGAAAGCCATGTTGTTGAAGAAGTTGTCTCGTATTGCTTATTTTTTCAAAGACATTCATTGTATGCACCTATACGCATTCCGCATTAAAATACCAAGTTGCTACAGTGCATAGTACCGATATATACCTGACATATATCTCACAAAGAAAGAATGTTTTTCTGACGCATTTATTCGTATTAGCAGGTATTGCGGAGGACTGATGAAACCTCTAGGTAACTAAAGGTTTCAGAGATCCTCTTTAGTTCTGCCAAGGACTATTGTGGGTTCAAATCCCACTCTCGGCGTTATTATCTCAAACAAGAATATAAACTTTTTCCCAGAATTTCCCCAAACTATATATACATCGACACATCAAAAACTCTTCATGAGCAAAGCGAATGGTAGAGTTTTTTCAAAAGCACAATTTTCTTTAGAATACATGTTCGTCATCGCATTCGCAATGACCGCTGTGCTCATCACTGTCTACGTCTTTTTTATCCAATCACAAGAAACCAGCGAAGAACAACAACTTGCGACTGTTGATATTATCGCACGAGATCTTCTTTCGAATGCGAAAAATGTGTATTACTCGGGAGACCTTTCCAAAAAAACACTGCGATACACCATGCCCGCGATCGTCAACAACATTATTGTTTATGAAGAGGAGGATTCACTCGTCTTCAATGTGACCTCTCAAGGAGCAACGTATGATTTGACTTATTATTCTGATGTCCCTATTGAAGGATACCTTCCTGAATCAAAACAATATACAGAACAGATCGCGCATTTTATTGTCTATAACAGAGATGATTATGTTTTGATTTGCACAGAAGAGTTTGGCTGTGAATAATAACAGAGTAGCCGAAGAATAAGAAGCTTTTATCCGCACAAACAATATCGTTCTTCACATTGATTTGCTTCATCTTCTCCTAGCTCAGTATCACACGTTCCTTGTTCATCATACCAATAGCAACTATCGAAACTCGGAACACAATCTGGGCAGGAACTCATCGTGACTGTGTTTGTGCCTTTTCGCACATCAAATGTTCGTGTTGATTCATTCAACGCAGCAAGACAAAGAGATCCATTAATTCTATGTGAAAATCCACGCACATAATCTTTTCCTTGATAACTTATCGCGATTGTTCCATCAGTGAGATTTAAAGAATAATTTTCTCCATCCACTGTAGTTGGAAGCGTGAATTGTCTGCTGTACCCTATCAACGCTCCTTTCGCAAACGTCACTTCTTCATCGATGATGTCCAGAATTGCATTCACCTGTTGCTCTTTACTATCTTGAATCACCTCATTCATCTTGTTTGCAAACAGGACGATAAGACCTAGAACGACCAGCATTCCTATCGCAATGGAGACCATGAATTCGAATGAGACTTGCGCTTTGCGATTTTTCATTATAATGCACTTGTCTTGTTTCTATTTAATGTTTCTGCTTTTTTATTTTATCTCTAAATCATTTTCTTTGCATCTTTAAAGAGTGAATTATAAAATAATGAGACGCTCGACTAACGCTCGCGTCCTAGCACACAGACCCTCACAGGAACGTTCGAGTCTGTGTGCTTTTTCAAGCACAAAAAATAACAACATGGCCAGACGGAGCGAACGAGGTTCACTTACAAGGTGAGTGGTTCTCGTTCGCGAAGTAGGGCATGCGAACAGAGTGAGCATGACCGTCTGTGCCAGTGTTGTTGTTATTTTTTGCGAATAAAAGATTTGAAAGAGTTAATGGACTACTTATTCGAATATATTCGAATTATATTAGCAACAACTCTTAATAGAAATTTCTCCTTAAGAGATATTAAGGGGTCAAGATCGATACGGTCAAAAGAACGACTCAAAAAGAGGGGAAACTATGCCAAAACAAATAGCACAACAAAAGGAAAAAGAATTGTTAATTACATTACGACAAAATAGCCGATTAAGCTTGACGGAAATCAGCAAGAAAACGCAGATTCCTGTCACCACTATCTACGACAAGCTGAAAGAAGCGTGTGATGACATTATTACGCGCTACACTGTTTTGCTCGATTTTGCAAAATTGGGCTACAACGTTCGCGTTCAGTTTTTCATCAAAGCGCACAAGAACAAACGAGAAGACCTTTTTCAATATCTTTTGAACCATCCAAACATCAACAGCGCGTACATTATCAACAACGGCTATGATTTTGCCTGCGAAGCGCTTTTCCGCGACATCGCGCACGCGGAACTTTTTGCACGAGAACTTGAAGAAAAGCACCGTGTGCCAAAAGTTGATAGCTTTTATGTTTTACAGGATTTCAAGCGGGAGGGCTTCCTTTTAGACGCTGTTGCTTGTTAATATTTTTATTTTTTATTTTATTTTTTTATCTTCCTGCTAGTCTGTAGAAAACTATATATAGCTGCATTCTCAGAGATGAGCTATGAATACTCGAGATTTTTTGTTTCTTGTTCTTTCTTTTCCAGTTCTTACTCTTTTGCTTCTCTTTACTATTCAATCATCTTCTGCCGCGATCTATGGCATTACCATAGGAGACACGAACTTTACCTGCGGCGCAAGTGATGATATATGCCCTTCTGATTATGTTGCTTGCGAAGCTTGCACTGTTGACACCACTGGAGACACTAGCGCTATTGCTGATGATCCAGATTGCTGTGTCGCGAATTCCTGCGGTTGGGGATGCACAGATTCCGGCGAAGTGTGCGGCGATTCTACTTATGAATACACCAAAGATGAAACAGACAGCGAAGGAGATTCTGTCGACAGTGGCGGAGAAGAAGATTGCTCTGGAAGCAGTTGTACGACAGAAGAAGTTATTGATGACGATAATAACCCTGCATGCGTTGATAGTTATGAAGATGGAACCGCTCTTGGTATTGATTATTTGGATAATTGCGCAGATGATGGCACGCTTTACCGACCATATACATACACTTCTGATCTTTGCTCGAGCGATGTGAGCTGTCATGACACCGATGATACTGGCGATGAAGAAATTTGCGATGAAGGGAACTGGCATGACGCTGATGAAAGTGAAACATATTGCGACGCCGCACAAGGAACATGGACAACAGGAACTTCTACTTCAGATACATTCAACGATGATTACGATGGTGATTTGACCAACGGCTATTGCGACGGTGACGACGGCTATTTTGTTACAGGAGCAATTGTCGCTGAGACGTATAGAGGAAGTACTTCTTGCGAAGCACTTGAAGGAGTGACCGTGAGCATCAAAGACATGAGTGATACTTCGATCGTGTATGATACTGACACCACTGAATCGGCAACATGGAGCACGATTATTTCTGATTGTGATAATGCTGACAATACTGTTGGAGAATATGTCGTGACTCTTGAACCTGACACCTATTACCTTGTCGCGGAAAAAGATGGATACAATACAGTCACAAAAACGATTGACCTCAGTTCTATGACTGGCGATGAAACCCTTGATTATTTCGAAATGTATTTGAGCGCAGAATGTCAATCGGATTGCACGATGAACGATCGAACGTGTTACGCGTCCTGCGATGGCGTTAATGGTTGTAGCTATTCCTCTTATGAAGAGGAAAGCATCGCGAATTATTGCGATGGACGCCGCGAAGGGTATCGTTATGTTTTAAGTGAAGAAACGGATTCCGCGAGTAACAGTGTTTATGGCTATGAAGTGTATTGTTGCAGCGAAGAACCGCAATCGTATACTCGAGAATATTTCAGCGCAGAAGATGTGGAAACAAATTGTGTTGAAAACATTATCGCGCGAGAAAAGACTGTGTTACTGAATGGAGAATGGGTGGATCTTCATTTTGTGATTTTTAGTGATCCACAACCTGAAAAAGAAGATTGCTCGGAGTATGAAGACTTTCGATGTGACGTATATGGTGAGGCATTTTGTTAAATAACAAAGGAGCGCAAACAATTACCCTTGATCTCATTATTGGGATCACTATCTTTTTGAGCACGATTGTCTTGTTCTATTATCTATTTAGTGTTGATGTAACGAAGACAGAAGAAGAAGACGCAGCGAACGCGCTTGTTGAAGGATTGAGTGGAAATACATACTTTAGAGATGGAGAATTGGATAGCGATGAAGTCGAAGCGCTTGCCGCGATGAATTGTACTGCGATGAAGGAATTCTTTAACACTAATAAGAATATTTGTATTTATGCCACTGACAAAAATGGGAATTTAGTGGAGCTGGATGACATGGTTGCTTCTGGTTGTCCAGGCATTGAAATTAATGACGTGATTTGCGGGAGCGGTAGTTAGGAGAATAGTTTTATATATTCTTAGAGCACAGCTTTATTTATGGTTATTGCTGTAAATAGAATTGCCCAAGACATCCTTAAAATAAAAGAGCTCTGTCAAAAAATTCTTGAAAAGATTGATGCTGGGCAATTTGAAGGAGGTAAGAAAGAACTTGAACAACTTCTCGCGTTTGATGTTGATGAAGTACGTCGGCTTCAAGAAGATGTTGAAGATGAAGAATTACTTGTCCATGCACGCTCAGTTCTTCAAGCTGCACGGGAAGCAATACAGAGCATTGAAGGTCACAAACAAAGTAGTACAGCACGAGAACTTATAAAAAAGATACTTCTTTTAGAGAACTATGATCTGACCAAACTTATTAATTTTGAAAAATTTGGAGATGAAGCAGAAAGGCAACTTTTGGTGCTGCTCGAAAAACCTGTGCTCTCTGAAGAAGAGAAAACTGCGTTTCTTGTGAAGGTAAAAGGAAGAGTGAGTCCCAAATTATACAAGAAAATTGAGAAAAAGCTTCAGGAAAGAGTACAAAAACGAGGTCCTTCATATTCCCCTGGACCCACATACAAAGATAAAGATCTTGTTTATCTCCGTCAAAAAATCAAAGAATTTCTTCAATCACCGTACTCCAATGCGATTCCACATAAAGAAAAAATAAAAATTTATATCTTTGGGAGTCTTGTGAATGGTTATTGCAATAACCCACGAAAATCCACGTTTGGCCTTCCTTCTGATATGGGTAGACTCAGTGATGTTGATATTTTACTGGTCGTAAGTCCCACTCTTTGGAAGACGGTCACTCAAGGCATGGACAGACGACAGATAGTAACCCTTCATAATACACAACGAACAAACCCTGTTGGTTTGGACACGAACCCTGGCCCTGCATCAACTGGTCCTTTTGAAAAAATTTTTTCTTTTTTAGGAGACATTAATTTTGCGGGAAAACCAAAGCGACCAGTCCATATTGTTTTTATTATGGACAAATGGTTCCTTTCTCTTAATTTACGGGATGAACCCCACATCCCTGTCATGAGCATAGTTACTTAAAGGTAGTAAATAAAGTAACATTTATAAATGCTCTTCAATTCCTTCATTTTATGCCAAAAGGACCATTTCGTGTGCGGGATTTAGCTACTCTTGATGATCATCTCAGTGATGCTGATGCGAGAAACATCTTTCATTATAGGATCACACTTGATGATAATGATCAATATTTAGTAGAAGAAAGATATCAAGAAGGACTTGTTCTTCAAGACCGAGCAGAATTTACTTATACTTTAGACGGAGATACAGAAATTACTACAACAAAATGTTATGATGCACAAGGGAACTATACAGGTAAAGTTGTTGGAAAGTTTACTCCTCCTGACCGTCATGAAAGTGAGATGTATGACGCAGAAGATAATCTAACGCACCAAACAGAAGGTTTATTCCAATACGCAATTATGAATGGAAAACCTGTTGTTCAGTGAGGTTATTTACATGACTGCTTCTATCGCTATTCTCGGTGATCTTCATGGTCATTACGTTCTCGCCGCAACGCTTTTAAAACGTTGGGAGAGAGAAACAGGAAAGACTCTCGACGCTGTTCTTCAAGTTGGAGATATGGGTATTTTTCCATGTCCATTTGCAAGAATTGATGAAGCGACAAAACGATTCGCAGAAAAAGATCCAGATGAAATCAGCTTTCAACAATTTTATGAAGGAACAGGTGATGCAGAACTTCTTTTTGGTGGAGAAAGACCTCTTTTTGACAAAAACATACTTTTTATTGGTGGGAATCATGAAGACTTTGATTTTCTTGCACAGCATGAAGGACCAGAAGGGGTATGTGCAGTTGATGCATTTGGTAAATTTCATTATTTGAGAGATGGCGCAGAAACAGCTATTGAAACAAAAAGAAATGGTCCAATAGTTATTGCTGGACTTGGTGGATTAGAATATAGAACTGGACAAAGAGAATCATGGCATTTTAGCAGTGTTGCATATAGAGCACTTATGGCAAAAGAAGGTGTTGATATTCTTCTGACGCATCATCCACCATTTGATGGAACTACGGAACGAGGTTCTCCAAAAGTGAAAGAGCTTATTGAGACAGTTCAACCAGCTTATCATTTCTGTGGGCACTATCATGATCCTGGACAACAACTTTCCGTGCAGGGAAAAACACAATCGTATCTCTTAAATGAAGTCAATTTTAGAAATGCGAGAAGAATAAATCCTGGATGTGTTGGTATTCTTACGTGGGAACATATGTCGCATCATTCCTTTGCAGTTCTCGATGAACCATGGATGCAAGAATACACAAGAGAGAATTATAAGGGAAAATTGAGAGAATTGATAACTGCTTAGAATACATTAATATGGCTCTTTTATATTTAGGTTAGTAATTTTGTTAAAATCTTTTACATTCTTTGTAATAAGCACCGCATTATTAATAATGGCAGTTGCCGCAATAATTGCATCAGGAACCGCAACATTGTATTTTCTACTTATATCCCCCGCAAGAACGGTCAATGGATTATCTACTGGTATTTTTTTCCATAGCGCCAGGTATTTTAAGAGCATTTCTCTCTTCTCCTGCACAGTATTTGCATTTCCCTGCAATAGTTCAACCTCAGTAATAGCTGAAAAAAGAATATCTTCCCTTCCAAGTATAAGCTCAAAGAAGGAAAGAGCAGGGAGATAATTTCTCAAATGATCAATAAAAATGCATGTATCAATCACATAGATCTTTTTTTCCATTGCGCTCGCACTCTTTTCTGATATATTTCTCCTGTTTCCTTGAGATCTAACCATAATCCCGCTGCATTTTCCAGGATTTTCTTATCTGCTTTTACTAACTCTATGCGATCGTCATCAACAACGAACAACACTTTATCCCCTATACGAAAGTTTTTCATTGACCTTACATCTTTTGGTAATGTGAGCTGATAGTTCCTTGTTATTACTGAGATCCCCATAGTAAATATTACTAGGACATACTAGTATTTAAAGATTGTGTTAACGATGCGATGATTTTCACTACTAGCTAGTAATTAACCAAAAACTTTATAAATATGGGCGTCATAGAAGTACGTATGGCAGGGTTAGAGAGGTTATTGCGGAAAGGGATGCCACTTGGACTTGTCGCGGCACTTGGCTGTACTGGAAATAGAGATAGTGGACAACCTGATGATACTGGCAGAGATAGTTCTTACGATTCTGGAGAGACTGGAGATAGTGATACTTCGACGTATGGAAGCGCGCCTGTCATTACTTCTGCTTCAACTGCGACCGCGTACTTGAATACTCCTTTTACTTATACTGTAACCGCGACACAATCTGATAACGCAGGAACATTGACATGCCGTATTGACGAATTACCATTTGATGTTTCATATAGCAATAATGGCTGTACGATGTCCTTTACTGTGACTGACGAATTTATGGTTGGAGAGAATTACAATATTGATGTCGAAGTGGAAGATAGTTTTGGCGAAGATGACGCATCGCTTGAATTGACGATTGCTGATAGTTCGACAAATACTGCTCCTGTTATTGAGACAACTTCATTAAGTTCCGCTACTGTTAATACGGCGTATAGCGCTTCCATTTCCGCTACTGACGCTGAAGGAGATGCGTTGACGTACAGCATTGTTGATGGTCCTTCGTGGTTGTCTATTAATAGTTCTGGACGACTATCTGGAACACCTTCCACTTCTGGTACAGAGACTGTTGAAGTGAAGGTTACTGACGCTGGTGGATTGTCTGATAGTGCTTCCTATTCGTTGTTAGTTGCTTCTGTTGCTTCAGTTGATATGTATGTTATTGATGGCGATGATGGAGCTGCTGCTGATAGTTCTTGTTCCATTGATGTAACTCTTACTAATAGTACTTCTGGTTATTCTTCCACAGTTACTATGGACGCGTCTGGTGTCGCGGCGTTTAGTTTAGATGAAGAAGGTTTGTATAATATTTCTGTTCCCTCAACGAATACTGGTTCGAATTGTTATGGTGGCGTTAGTTTGGATGAATGGATTGATGTTTCCGCTGGAACAAATTCAGGTTGGGTGACGTTGATACCTGAAAGTTATCAAGACGACGTTGTTGATGTTGTTGGGTCGCAGATTGATATGGGAGATATTTCTGGTCATACATCTGGTGATGTTGATAGTGTGACGAAGTTACTCAAATATGAAGCAGGAGTAAGCTCACGAACGCCATATACTCGTGGTTGGAATAGTAATATTAAAGATGGAAGTGTCTGCTTAGAAATCGAAGATTTTAATGGATATACATACTCAGGAATTGATTATGATAGTGCACTGGCTGATGCTGTTGCAGCATGGGATGGTTCATTAGCACCTTGTATCGATATCGTTCCTTCTGGATCCGGAGGAGATATTTATTTTACGTTATCTGGAAATTGGCAAACTGATGTTAATTATGTTGGTTCTACTGGTGTTATAGATGATGTAGAGATTAGTTATGGTGGTGCAGGTAGTTATGAGGGGGTTGTGACTTACATAATGCATGAAAGTGGGCATTCTCTTTTAGAACATACAAATATAGAAGACCAAGATACCTCTGATAGTGTTGATGATAGTTTTATCATGGATTCCGCTCCTTCAGCAGATCAACCACACGAACTTGAACTTGTTCTTGCGCGCGTTTACAATAACATTGGTGCAGAAAGCCCTACTGGCGCAGATATTGACTTATATAACGGATATCTTGAATAAAACATACTATTTCTTTCAACTTAGCTCAGATAAAGTAGTTACCTCATTTTTGCCCGATTTATAAACAAACTTCTCCTTTTTAAGCCAATATACCAAAATATTCGAATAATATTAGAATTAAGCTTATATAGTTACTACTTTACAGTAACTACTGTTGCGTAACAGCAACGGGGGAAAAGAAAATGATAGTAGAAGACAAAAACATGGAGTTGATTTTGGAGAACGCACCAAAGCAAATAACACCGCATCTCTATAAAATTGAAGGATTGGCATATGTGGTAACTAAAGGAGAAGTACCATCAAGAGTGCCTTACAAAAGCTGGCATGCTGATTTTGCCAAACAAGTTGTTGGCTTAACACTTGTTGGGTTACTTATGGGCGCAGGAGGCTATGTTGGAATGAAAGCAACGGAATATGCTTTTGACCACTATAAGGAAATTCCTGCACTTGTCGAACAATACGCACAAAGGTAGAACCATGAAAGAAACACAGAGGAAAATACTCCAAGCATTGCGACAGAATTGTCGTGTCTCTGTCAATCATTTGCATAAAGAAACAAATATACCCGCAATAACCCTTTATACAAATCTTCAGAGATTACGAAACAGTGGCACAATTCGCAAAAACACTGTGCTTCTTGACTTTGCAAAGCTTGGATATCCTCTGCACATTATTTTTTATTTTGATTTTTATGATGAAAGAGATGTAAAATTTTTGTGTAAAGATAATTTGAACACCCTTCTTCAGTTAGATCTTCCTCATGTCTTTTTAGCAGAAGCATTCTTTAAAAATGGTGTACAACTTGATCGCTTTCTTAATGAATTTGAAGAGAGAATAAAGCCAAAGAAAATATTATTTTGGCAAGTCAAGAATGATATTATGCGTGAGAGATTTTTATGCTAGGAAATCAGAGACTCATAACAACTTGTTCCAATGCTTTCTGAGAAAGTTCATATCCTTTGACAGGAATTGTAACTTCTGCATTTTTCCCATCTGTCGCTTTTGTTTGTATCGTAACATTGTAGGTCACAGGAACTGCTGCCTGCTCAAGAAGAGGAAGATATTTTTCCTGCCTATAACCCGCTTCGTTTAGTTGTTGCGCAGCATCAATCTCTGCAACCTGATCAAGCGTAAAGGTAAAATTAGGAGAAGAGGGAGAGAGTTGGATTGTTACATTTCCCATGACATTTGTTTTAGTGGTGAAAGTATGTCCTGTTTCATCAATCGTAAAGTATGATGAAGCTATTTCCAATGGAGCACTAATTGCAGGGATGATATAGAGTATCTGTTCCCCTGTTTGTTTTATTTCTCTTTTATCAAGCTCTACTTCCACTGTTTGATAATTTCTCGTAGGGCGATTTTTTTTTGGAGTAAGAATATAACTTGCGATACCTCCTGCAGCAAGGAATGTGCCAGGTGCAGCAATGATATAACTATAACCTGGAGACTTCTCTAAACAAAAATCAGGATTATATGGGCTACAATGTTCTTCTTTAACGCCTAGCATTATCCCATAACCAATTGCAGCAACTACTAAACCAACATCTGTTGTTACCGCAGCAACTTTACTCTTTCCATACGCATACTGTCTTTGTTGTTGTGTTTGTATGGGTTGCAAAACATCATATTCTACTTCATAATCTTGCTTCTTCACATTTATAGAAAGAGTACCACTCTCAGAAATAGAATGACTTACTTTATATCGAGTTTCCGCCGCGGTTTCTTCTCCTACTTCTTTATACGCGGTACTCACTACAGATTCCATCTTCCAAGAATAGGTTTGCGGCGCAATACATCCATTAAGCATAGTTGCTGCAACAATGGTTGCTGTTACTTTTGATATTTTAGTTTCTAACATAATCATCACAGTTATTACTATTTAGGGAGAAAACTATATAAACTTATAAAGGTTTCTTTGTTTTTATGAGATCGGCATATTCGTTACTTATTGGGGCAACAATTGCAACAGCAGCGTATGCTGCCGAACCAACACTTTCTGTTCAAGAAATGTTAGCAGTAAAAGAAAAGATCAAAACAGCAGATTCGTACTCTTCTCGAAATCTTCCCGGAAATGCACTTCTCCAACTTTTAGAAGCACAGGAAATTGCAGGAACAGCTTTTCGTGATGAACTTAAACCACGACTAACTGCAACAACTACTGCACTTCGAGATTACGTAGATACGTATCAAATTAACATTCGTGTCACTGATCAAACTCAAAGTGGAAGAGGAGAATATCTTCAGTACGCACTTCTCGATAAAGGATATAAACTTGGAATAGAAGTAGTTCCTTCTGGTGGCGCATATACGCTCACCGTTGATGTACGAACAATAGAAGTTGATGAAAAAACAAAATCACAGAGATATACTATTCTTGTGCCAACAGGAACAATGAAAACATTCAATGGAGAATACGCAGCACTGCAACAGACCGTTGACATTGAATGCGCAGATTATTTTGCGCGAAGAGACGCTGCGCGAGGCGCAGGTGTTCAAGGATTTAATGGATTTGCAGGAGCAATCAACGCGGCAAGCTCAAGTGGAGGCACTGATCTTCTTGGTATCGCGTTTGGTCTTGCAAAAACAGTTGACGCTTCTTCAAGAGTAAGCGCCGCGGACGCGGCAAGTCATGATTGCCAAGCAGCGCAAGAAGAACTGCAAGCAACTTCTATGTTTACCTCAGACACAATGACCGCACCTTTTACTTATACTGAAGAAGTGAGCAGAAAAACCGCGACAGCAGGTGTTCGCTTCACATTAACAACAAATAAAGGTGCTGTCCTTTTAGCTTCTCCTCCACTAGAGTTTGCGTTTATGAGAGAGGATGTCGCGCGAGACGAAGTTGCAAGCAACAATATCAAAGGAGATCCTAAAGAGAGTATTTCTGACAAAGAAGTTATTCGTGGTGTTCTTCAAGCAATTCCACAAGAAGTTTATGATCTTACGAATCAAGGCGGCGGATTGTGGGATGTTATCGCACTTCAAAACACACAAACACTTTCCGGAGAAAGAGCGCTTGAAGCGTATGTTCAATTGTATTTTGACGCGTACCAAGCACCAACAAGAAAAGTTGCGTTGGATTATGTTGTAGAGAACAGTAGTGTAACTGCAAAGCAGTTAGATAAGGCAAACTAATTATTTTGCAGCTATTCCTTGGATTTCTAATTGTTCTTTAAATTGTTGGAATAACGTTATTTTATCTGTAAAAACTGAAAGAGGAATCGGACTTTTATTGTTAGAGAAAGAAAACCATTTCTTAGGTGGGTTTACTTCTTCATTCACTTGAGATAGAAACCCTGCTAACATTCCCATAGATCTTCTGTTTTCTGGAATTTGTTTTAAAATTGCAATCAAGACGACAAGTGCTTTTGCCTTTTCTTCAAATTCTTTTCTCCGCTTCGGATCTTGTTTTGCCAGTTCTTTATAGATTTTTACGAATAGTTCTATTTTTTCTATTGTCCAGAAGAATTTCATTATCGAATAACACCTCTTTTAGTACCATGTAATGTCTTGGTAGAAGTAGTAATCTACTCCACCGTATGTTCCTGAATAAATACATGATTCATTGTAGACGACAGCGTCTCCATCTGGTTGAATACATCCTGCTTGTACTCCATCTGTATCCGCTTCCCAATCATCTGCATCATCAGTTCCAAAAATGTAATTGCAATAATCAGCATTACTTGCATCATAACATGCTGCTTGTGTTGGTGTACAAGTTTGAGTTCTTGAAGAATACTCAAACCCTTCTGGACACCAATGTTCATCAGAACAAACAAAAGTCAAGATCTCAGCAGTGCCTTCGATACAAGGACCGCTCCCCACACACACTCCAAATGATCCTGAAAGATACTCAATTGTCTCCTCTTCACTATAGCACTCCCCATCATACACGCAATCTGTTGCTTCAGAACAACACCCTGAAGTTCCATCTGAAGAACATTCATCAAACTCTACTGCTGAACGTGTATCGGAACCAACATACTCCCCACAAACCATCTCCTTCGCGTCACAGCCACCAGTACAACACCTATAATAATCCGCATCAAGAGTTGTATCGCAAGGATACCAACTACTGCCATCCTCATCATCCAATCGTCCAACACAATATGAACCATCTGAACATGCAGATGTTTCTGTCGTACACTCCAACTCATCAAGACACAAATAATACGAACTATTCAACGATAATTCTGTTGAAACTCCACCATAAGAAACATTCTCTTCATCTGCCGCGTCTGTGTAATAAAACACGAGATTTGGTGGCTCAATATCCGCAGACGCCGTCGCGTTACATGAATGCCAATCTTCTGTTCTCGTCATGCCATGCTCCCAACTAAAGCAATCCACATTGTCATAACTCTCTGTCGCAGCAGACCAAGGAAAAATATACGCGCTCTCTAACAACGCAACAGTATCAATACTTGAAACAGAAGAAATATCCTCATCCACATTCGTTGAATACCAATCATCATTTGAACCATCTGGAGATATTTCATCAGACGTTACTGAATTATTCACATAACAAAAAAGATAATCTGATGTCTCATCTTCATCAGCAACGCAATCAGACAAATCCATTACATCATCAGCGTCCGCGGGATAATCGTCACCACAATCGTATGAACCGCCAAACCCGCTCCAGCTCCAACTCCACGTTGGCGCACCTGTCAATGTTGTTGCAACAGCTGCAGTCATGCCTGTGCTCTGCGCAGTCACTAGGAGCGCGCCAAGAACAAGAGCAACAAGAAGAACAGAAAAGACAGACTGCATCACTTTGCTTGATTGCAGATGCTCGTCAGCAAGCTGAAAATACAGATTCAGATTTTCAGGTGTATGCCCGTGAATTTCCATCTTTGTTCGAATCTTTCCATCAAGATGCCCTGCCTTTCGCTGGCGAACAATATAGTCCACTATCTCCTTATGCTGCTTCGCTATTCCTTTGCGCATGCCTTTTTCTCAGAGAAAGAGCTATTTAAAGTTTTGGAAAGAATTCCAGAGAAACCGCCTTTCCAACTCAGGAAAGTGATCGTTTCATTTAATATTCTTCTCTACTTCTTGTTTGATCTTGTCAAATAACTCTTTTGTTCTTTTTTTAAGAAGTTCAAATTCCATATCACTCAAATCTGTTTTTGTTCCATATTGCATTCGTTCACGAACATCCACAATTTTACTGCTTTGCTCAAGATTTTCTGTCACTTCCCTATCAAAAATTTCTTTGATATCATTGCCTGTTAGGAAAGTAATTTCGTTATTTTTTATCCATTCTTCGACAAGCGCAAATGTACATGATTGATTTCTAGATTCATAGCCTCTTTGCGCAAGAAGAGCAAGCAAGCCATGATAAAGAGTATAAAACGCAGCGCTTGCGGAAAAGTCACCATACCCTAATTCTCTAAACGCAGTTATTCCTCCAAAAATATGATTTGCTTTTGACAAATGCTCCTGCATACGCTTTTCATTGGGGAGGACTTTCTGCAATCCTTTATGTCTTTCTCCTTTTCGCTTCCCTTCATCTAAACATTTCTTAAGTTTATCATTGATTTGCATCCTTAATCACCTGAACAAGCGTTTCATAGCCCCAAAGAACAATGCCCGTCTGGATCGCACTAACAACAATAGGGTCATGTTTTTTCAAATTCTGAATAAGGTCACTTTGTGTTTGTACAATATCATGTATTTTCACAGGAGTTATATCCTGAGCCTTTGCAAGCGCTTGTTTGAATGTGTTATAGTTCTCTTTTTCAATAACAAAAAGAACATCCAAATCAGATGGTTTTGCTTTTGAAGTAATATAAGATCCAAAAAAAATACAGAGGGATGTGAGCTTTTTGAGAGCAAGAAATTCTTCCGCTCGTCTTTTTATTTTCCCCTCTAGTTTATCAGGAGTATAAACAAGTTGAAGAAGGGGCTTTGTTTTCTCATTTTCAAAATTAAATTGATAGGTTACAATGTTTGAAAAAGGATGAGGAGTAATAATTTCCTCTTTTTCAAATTTAGTAAGAACTTTATACGCGCTTCCTGCAGAGATATTAACTTCATTGCTCAGACCATTTATAGATAAATTTCCGCCACTTGTCCCAATGATTTTGAGCACTTTTCTCTCATTTTCTGTAAAAAGCATATATTCACCTTTTGGAAATAAACATTCATCTTTAGTGAATAAGCATTCACCTTTAGTATATAAAGTTTCTGCTGAAAAAACCATATTCGAAATGTATAAATACAGGAAAACTAAGAAAAACAAAAAAGAGGTGTTTTTATGAAAAAGTTACTAATTATTTTTGCATTATTATTATTTCTTCCTTCCATAACCGCTGCGTCATACACACAAACCGCTGCTGATGTCAGCCCGGGGGTTTTCGCTGACGGAGAGTATTATTTCTCTAACGAGGCTAACGTTGTTATTGGAACCGATAGTGACCCGGGACTCTCTTCGCCTGCTTCTCTTTATATCACTGAAGGCTCGAATGATATTCCAGTCTACATTACGACAGGAAACAGCTATTCATTATATTCTAAAAACACAGGCATTGGAACTGCTCTTTTTGGATATTCTGAAGAAGGGAGAGGAATCTATGGAAAAAGTGATGCAACTTCATCCAGTTATGCTGCAGTGTATGGCTATGCAACTGGTGGCGCACCCGCAGTCTATGGATATGACTCTTCAGGAAGTGGCATAGGAGTAAAAGCATATTCTACCAATTATGGTTTTTATACAAGCGGTGCAGATTATGGATTGTATATTCCATCTGCTGATACATATGGTGTTTATGTTGCAGCATCTGATCATTACGGCGCTAAATTTGTAGGTGATGTCGGCGGTGTTTATGGTGACGGAGATTATTATGGAGTTTATGGAAATAGTGATGTTATTGGAGTAAGGGGTGATGGTGAGACGTACGGCGTTGAAGGAACTAGCGATGCAACAGGCGTTTATGGTTACAGCAGAAGCACAAGTTCGCTTGAATGCGGTGTTAAAGGATATAATTTTGGATCTGGCAATACAGGATACATTGGTTGTTATAATTATGGAATTTATACACCAGATGATGCAAAAGTAGATGGCACATTACGTGTCGGCAGCTGTTCTGGCTGCGACATCGCGGAACATTTTATTGGAGATAATCTTGAACCGGGAGATGTTGTTGTCCTCGATCCAACTTCAGCAAATCATGTGAGAAAAACAACGACCCCTTACGATAAACTTGCAGCTGGAATTATTTCCACCGACCCTACCATTACCATGGGTCTTTCAGAAGGTGTTCCTGTTGCGTTATCCGGCGTTGTTCCAACAAAAGTCATTGGAACTGTTCACTTAGGAGATTTACTCACCACATCATCAACTCCTGGCTACGCTATGGCGTGCGCAGATTATAATAAATGCGCAGGCGCAATCATCGGCAAAGCAATGGAAGAAAACAGCGGAGGAGAAGGGGTCATCACTGCATTGGTGATGCTCGGATAAAATGATAAATTTCTACGATCTTTTCGCAAGCCCTGTTTTCTGGGCAATTATCGTTGCAGTTATCGCAGCGCAAGGTGTCAAAATAGTATTGCTCGTTTTCAAACAAAGGCAGAAATTTATTTGGGAAGATTTGTTTGTGACCGGCAGTATGCCTAGCGCACACGCAGCAATTGTTGTATCCCTTGTTGTGATATTGCTTCTCACTGAAGGGTTTAGCCCATTATTCTTTGTTTCATTTGTTTTCGCCGCTATTGTTATTCGCGACGCAGTTGGAGTTCGCCGAACTGTTGGTGAAGAAAGTAAAGTGCTTACTAACGTGATCACTGTTTTGAAAACAAAATTTCACATTGCTATTTCTCGTAAGATGCATCAATCATTAGGACATCAGCCTATAGAAGTTTTTGTTGGCACATTAATTGGAATTGCTTCTGCGATTGTTGTGTATTTAGCGCTTTAATTATTTCTTCCCAAAAAATAACTGAATATCGACTTCTGGTTCTGTGCTCATTTCGACATGCAAATCTTCTGGGAAACATCTGCTGTACATCGGCCAGCCATAGCGCTCGTCCATAAAGACAATAACTCCCCTATCTGTTTCGCTTCGAATACAGCGTCCCGCATTCTGCAGAATTTTATTAAACGCGGGAAACACATAGCCGTAATCCCAACCGCGCTTGAACTTATTCTCGAAATATTCAATGAGCTGTTTTGTTTCTAAATCAGGGGTGGTGAGCGGAAGACCCACAATGATAACGCACTTGAGCAAATCTCCTGGCAAATCCACTCCTTCTCCATAGGAGCCAGAAACTGCTCCGAGAAGCACTGCGCCGATCTCTTTGTAAGACTTGAATTTCTCCAGAAGCTCTCCTTTCTCTTCTTTGCTCATATTTGGCACTTCTGAAAAAAGTGTACGTTTTGATTCTGTACTGAAATATTTGTACACCGCGTCACGCATCGCATAGCTTGGAAAGAAGATGATAGAATTACCTTTCACCGCGTTTGTCATGACCGCGCACTCCTGCGCTATTGCATTAAACTGCTGCTCACTTCGCTCTGTGAATTTTGTTGTTGTTTTTGGAACAACGAGACACATTCTATTTTTTTCTGGAAACGGACTGTCGTAGACATGCTCTGTTGTATTTTCTTTGTCAAAACCTAATATGTCTCTATACATGTTTGTCGGCGTGAGTGTTCCTGACATGATTATCGTGCTGTATGTCTGCTCGATGATTTGTTTTGTGACGACAGAAGGATCCAAGCATTTATAATGCAAGGAGATGATGATTTCCTGTTGTGAACGATTTATTTCAAGGATTCTTGCAAACCCTTCTGATTGCCCTTCCCACCATTTCAAAAAGTTTACAATTCCACCTATCGCGCTTTTCTTCTGTAATTGTCTGACTGCTTCTGCTATGAATGTGAGATCTTCCATGAGTTTTTTGTACTCTTTGAACATCTGAACTTGTTGCATAAAATCTTCCCGCGCCATTAACTTTTGCTGACCAACAGCTAATGAATGCGCACTGTTGATGAGGATATTCTGGATATTCACCAACGACTCTAAGGTTTCTGTATACTGATATTTTCTTGCTTCCTTGATTGCATTTTTTAGCATGATGCTGGTAAGCTTTATTGACGCGCTGCTTCTCACTCGTGACGGAAGGTTATGTCCTTCATCGACAATCACTATTGCTTTATCCATTGTTTTTCCTGTTTTTCTGAAAAGAACTTCGGAGATCATTGGATTGAA
This sequence comes from Candidatus Woesearchaeota archaeon, assembly GCA_016214075.1. Classification (NCBI taxonomy): domain Archaea; kingdom Nanobdellati; phylum Candidatus Woesearchaeota; species Candidatus Woesearchaeota archaeon. Next base: position 1,206 of record JACRPI010000008.1, on the reverse strand, counting down.
AATGTAGGAATAATCTCCCACAATCACATCCGCTTCTTTAACCATTTCCATAGTGATTTCGTAGGGACAGACACTATCCTGCCTGCAGATGTTTATGATTTCTTCTGTTGGATGAATATTTTGCTTTACTTCCGCGACTGTCTTTTGTCCCTGCACAGAAAGCTTGAAATTGGTTCTGACATTCGTGTAAAACTCGCACTTGCCTCCTTCAACTGTTGCTTTGCAAAACTCGGTGAACTCTCCAGAAGTGAGTTCTTCAATGCCAGGGAAAAGGCACATCCATTTTTTTCCGATTATATCTGCGACTATTAGTTTGATGTTGTATTTTTCTTTTATTTCCTGCAGCGTTCGGATCGCGATTTCATGTTGGGTGTGTCTGCTGGTGAGAAAGAAAACTGTGAGATTATTTTTTAGCGCATGGGGAAGTGTTGCTGAGAGCGCTGCCGCGGATTTTCCAAGTCCTGTTGGGGCGTGGAGCAAAATGTGCTCTTTATTTTCCACTGCCGCTTTTATGTCCGCAATGACGTCTTTCTGGATGGGACGGACTTCTTCATGCGGAAAAAGAATTTCTGGAATTTCTGTCATTATTCTGGACAAGAACGGTTCGTTTAAATGTGTTGTTGTTGGGAGTAGGTTATGAACACTACAGCTTTTGATAAGAATACTTTTTTATATTCTTAAGAGAATACAAGGTTATGAAAGCACAATGGCAACATCAAATAAAAGATTCCACGCGAACGTTTAGTCTCCTCCTTTTCTTTGTCTTAGGAATTTCTTTTCAGATTATTTTTCTCTTTAGAATGGTTTTAACAGATTCTTTAGTGATTAGCCCTCCTTCATGGACAATAATTTTTGAGGGCATACTTCTTGGAATTATAGTACTTTATAATATATTTTTGTCTCTGTTTATGGTCATTAAAAGATACCCTTATATTCTTCGCATTGCTGTTCTTCTTAATCTCTTTGCACCACTTACTTTTTTATTGTCTTTTCTGATAGTTGAATTTGATATAAGCCATGGATATTTTTTTGCTGGATCTCTTTTACTATACCCTTTTCTAAAACTTCTTAGAGCCTATCCCGAAAGGAATAAATAGTAGCTTTCTCATTGAATAGATATTAGGGAATGGGTCACGTGAGAATGAGAAGAGGTGACCCGATGGGATTAGTTGTTAGAGATGATGGTTGGAGAATTCCGGATGAACT
>JACRPI010000007.1 GCA_016214075.1 Candidatus Woesearchaeota archaeon | reverse complement strand
TCCAAGTTCAGATTGAGGGTTGCAACCCACCCTCATGACGTTGGAATCCCTAGTAATCAGACGTTATCATCGTCTGGTGAATATGTCCCTGCTCCTTGCACACACCGCCCGTCAAACCACCCGAGTAGGGTTTAGATGAGGCTTAGTTTTTAACTAATTCAAATCTAAGCTCAGCGAGGAGGGTTAAGTCGTCACAAGGTAGCCGTAGGGGAACCTGCGGCTGGATCACCTCCTTTTTCTTTTCAAAATTCTAAAGAATTTTGTAAAGCATTACGAATCTTCGATTCGAAATGTATTTTTCTAATGAAATTGTTTTTGCTTGTTGTAAAATAAGTTTGAAAATAATTTTAATAATAATGAGATGAATTGTGTAAAAGCTTTTACTGGTGCGTGTTTATGTTGCCTAGCAACGTAAAACAATCGCCAAGCAAAAGTCCTATAACACAAACGCATGTATTTATTATGAAAGAAAAATAAGAAAATGAATTGAACAAATTCAAAAACATTTGGAAAAAGGTATTATTGGCTCTTTTTTATTTTCATATCGGTGAAATATTTTACATTTCACCTTCAACACCAGGCATGCTTTGCCCAGCAGAGCATAATAAAAATAGTGCAAGTTCAGATGGGCCTGTAGCTCAGCCTGGTAGAGCACCGGTCTTGCACACCGGGGGCCCCGGGTTCAAATCCCGGCGGGTCCATTTATCGTCATAAGAAAATAAAGTGAATCCTAGTCGGGATTTGAACACACAAAAAAATCTGCGGATTTTTTGTGCGACGCTCACTGCGTTCGGTCGAATCCCAGCCTGGTCCATTTTATTATCACAAAAGAATTTGAAAAAAGATTTTTCAAATTTTGTTCACAATCATTTATTACAAATGGTAATTATCGACACTTAAGCAATGCCGATAGTTTGGTTGAAGTATGATGTTGTTTCGACAACAAAAGCTTTGTGTCATATTCATGAGACCATGCATAAGAATGCACACAATAAGTTTCAATCCTAAAAATTGAAGCGAAATGAAGATCCGCTACGCTAGTAGGTGGATGGCTTGGCTTAACCGCTGATGAAGGACGTGACAAGCAACGAAATGCTCTGGCGAGGTGCATGTAGCCTTTGACCCAGAGATATCCGAATGTGACTTCACAGTAGATCCGTAAGGATGGGGAACGCAGGGAACTGAAGCGTCTTAGTACCTGCAGGAAAAGAAATCAATTGAGATGCTGTTAGTAAAGGCGATCGAACGCAGCATAAAGCAAACTGAATCCTGTATTGAAAGATATAGGAGATGTGGTGTTTAGGCCTTTTTTTATCTCGCTGAACCGACTCGAAGTCTGCTGGAAAGCAGCACGATAAAGGGTGAAAGTCCCGTAGAGTAAGGAACAGAGGGAGTAAAGGTACCTAGAGTACTGTTAGCTGGATACCTAACAGGAATATGGGGGTATCAACCTCTAACATTAAATACGTGTTAAGTCCGATAGTGAACGAGTACCGCGAGGGAAAGCTGAAAAGAACTCTTAACAGAGTGTGAAAAGATCCTTAAACCTACTAGTTATAGAATGTTACGGGCCCTTCGGGGTTCTAACGTCCGTTTTGAATAACGGGCCGGGGAGTTTTCTTGTATGGCGAGGGTAAGTGTTTTTCAACACGGACCCATAGCGAAAGCAATATACGCGCAGGCAACGAGGCGTATGGTACTAATCTGCCAAATAGTCATATGGGATTGACCCGAAGCTAAGTGATCTAATCCAGAGTAGGGTGAAGTGGGGGTAAAACCCTGTGGAGGCCTGCAGAAGTTCTACGTGCAAGTGTTTTTCTAACTCAGGTTTAGGGGTGAAAAGCCTATCGAACTTAGTGATAGCTGGTTCCTACCAAAGTTGGCGTGCGTCAAGCCTTGGACAAGATAGTTGCGATGGTAAAGGCACGGATTAAGGTCTTAGGGGGAGAAATCTCTCGGATCTTTGTCCAACTCTGAATGCTGCAACATCAACGCGTCCAGGAGACGGCGATCGGGGTAAGCTTGAGTCGCGAGAGGGGAACAACCCAGACTTTAGTTAAGGTCCCTAAATGCTAATTAAGTGTGAAAGGGTGAAAAGTGTCTATACACGTAGACAGCGAGGAGGTTGGCTTAGAAGCAGCCATCCTATAATAAGTGCGTAACAGCTTACTCGTCAAGTGTATAGGCCTGGAAAATGGACGGGGCTAAATTAGCTACCGAGACTAAAGGCATGCACATGAGTGCAGTGCGGTAGGTAAGGTGTTCTCAGTGGGTAGAAGCAAGTCTGAAAAGATTTGTGCACCGCTGAAGAAATAAAAATCCCGGTGGTAGTAGGATCAAAGCAGTGTGAGAATCACTGTCGCTGAAAGGGCAAGGGTTCCTTGACAATGTACATCAGTCAAGGGTTAGTCGATCCTAACTGTACTTGTAACTCAATGTACGGGAAAGGGAAATCGGTTAATAGTCCGATACTATTGTTGTATATGTGGCAACACAAGTTCCATTACTGACGCGGTGGGCTAGGTAATCATGTACTGTCGTACATGTTAATCAATGCAAATCACGGGAGTATCATTATGATGAGAACGTGATTAACGTCGAGAACAGCTCCCTTATGGGGGGTGTTACTGATGCCTTACGCCCTTGAAAAGGGAATGGAAATAGATCAACAATATTCGTACCCAGAACCAACACTGGTGCCCCTAGGTGAGAAACCTAAAGTGTGCAGGTGTAATCCAATTAAGGGAACTCGGCAAATTGGCCCTGTGCCTTCGGTATAAGGGGTTCCTGCTGTAATGTCCGTATGGATGTAACAGCAGGATACAATAACTAAGGCGGTCCGACTGTTTAACAAAAACTTAGCACTCTGCTAGCCTGTAAAGGTGTGTACAGAATGTGACGTCTGCCCAGTGCCAGCACTTCAAACTCGGGTTCAACCGGGCTAAGAACTGGTAAACGGCGGGGGTAACTATAACTCTCTTAAGGTAGCGAAATGCCTTGCCGTTTGATTGACGGCCTGCATGAATGACGTAACGAGATCGCCACTGTCCCTAGTTGGAAACCTCCGAACACATTCTTCTGGTGCAAAGGCCAGAGACTTCCAGTGGGAAGTGAAGACCCCGTGAAACTTTACTGTAGCTTATAGCTGCGACGTGAGTTTTGTTGTACAGCGTAGATGGGAGTCGTTATGTTTTACTCGCTAGGGTAGAAATAGACGCCAATGAAACACCATCCAACGGGATTTACGTTGCTTACATATTGTTATATGAACAACTATAGGCGGACAGTTTGGCTGGGGTGGCACCCTGCTGAAAGCATATCAGTAGGGCCCAAAGGTAAGCTCAGACCGGTCAGAAATCGGTCGTAGAGTGCAAGAGCATAAGCTTGCCTGATTGATTTCCTACTAACACGGAAACCAAAAACGAAAGTTTGGTCTAGCGAACTTCTATGGCTTCTTGATGGGGCCTAGAAACGACGGAAAAGTTACTCCGGGGATAACAGAGTCGTCGCACCCGAGAGCTCTTATCGACGGTGCGGCTTGCTACATCGCTGTCGGCTCTTCCTATCCTGGTCGTGCAGAAGCGACCAAGGGTGGGGGTGTTCACCCATTAATAGGGATCGTGAGCTGGGTTCAGAACGTTGTGAGACAGTTTGTTTAATATCTACTGGAAGTGCAAAAATATCTGAGGGGAAGAATCTTCTAGTACGAGAGGAACGAAGAATCGTGGCCACTGGTCAACCTGTTGTCTGACAAGGCAGGCAGGGCAGCTACGCCATAATGGATAAGTACTGAAAGCATCTAAGTACGAAGCCATCCGCAAAAAGAGATATTTTGAACGCGATTAGAAGAATCGGTTGATGGGCACGGCGTGTGCGCACTAAGGTGACGAGGTGCTTAGCGTGCGTGTACCAATAGTTCAAACCTTCTTCATTTTTGTGTGTGTTCTCTTTACTGGCTTAACCGCTGGTGAAGGTTACGTTGAACGTAACTATGCATGGTCTTTTTTTTCTTTTTTTTATTGCTTCATTTTAATACATATTTGCGTAAGCACTATGTTTTGATGATTTCAATAAATAGAAAATAAAGCTATAATTCTAAGAAATTGATAGGTTGTAGCGAGAGCTATGGATAATTTTTAATACTACGCAACATATACACGCTCATGCCGAACACAGAATTTGTTATGCTCGTTATTTTCTTTTTCACTCTTTTTCTATTAGTATTAAAAAAAGAAAGTCTTAAAAAAATTACTGAAAACTTATTCTCTAAAAAAGAGAAGGAAAAATATCAGCAGATCTGCCCAAAATGTGGTTCAGAGAAAATAGAAAATAATTTTACAAACAGAGCAGGTATAGCGTATGGTGCTTCAATTGGCAAGAAGTGCAACGCATGTGGCTATGAAGGACAGTTTTACATTGAAGTGGAAGAGAAAGACAGTAAGAAAGTACCTGCAAAAATAAAAAACAAAGGAAAAAGTGAAGAGATTGAACAAATGGATATGACCTTTGGAAAAGGATATGCTTTTTTTGCGATAATTTTTGGTGCTCTCTCAGTCCTTTTTGGAGTAGTTATTATTTTTATGGATGAAGGATTATTTGTAGGAATAGTAATTGTTCTCGAGGGAATGTTTTTCATTTACTGTGGAAAAAAGAGACAGTCCTTGAGGTCTTAAAATGTCAGAAGAAGGTCTCATCAAAAAAGTGTGTCCAAAATGTGGGTCAGAAGATTTGGATAATCTATTTGTTATACGACAATATTCTGGCAAAGCAGGAAGATTCAAAGCATTTTGTAAAACCTGCGGATGGTGTCCTTACCTTAACAAAAAATGGACAGCAGAAGAGCACAAACAGTGGGATCGAATAGGAATTGGGCTTACGATTTTAGGAGTCATCCTCCTTTTCTTAGGGTTTGCATTTACAGGATATGAAATAAGCTCCCTTTTCAAAATACTTGGATTTATTTTCACAGGAATTGGGATTTTTATTTGGAAAGCACCATATACGTTTTGAGGTTTAAACATTAAGCAAAATAATCTTTCTTTATCTTGAATAATTGCCAAACAGGTAAGTGAGTAAAATATATATTGTCCACAAATATAATAACTATAACTAATAAGTGGACAACACTACAGCGTAAACTGATCCATCACAACGTCAAACATCTTTTCACAATATCCTTTAACTTCTTTTTTATTATGTAAATCTATTGCCTCATAGTATTTTTGCCTTACTTTTACAGGGATAAACACTTTTGGATATCCTGCTTGCATTAAAATCCAGTTCATTAACGCCCTTCCTGTTCTCCCATTGCCATCCTCAAACGGATGTATTTCTACAAATTGTGCATGAATCAAACAAGCCAAAACAAAGGGATGGATTTTACGCTTAGAATCATAATAAAATTGAATCATTTTTCTTAAGAGTGGACGTACTTTCTCTGACTCAGGAGGAATATGATCTGCGCCTTCAATTTTAACAGGAAAAAAGCGCACTCTTCCAGGATAGACCACTCCTGTGTTTTGTGTTAATATGTTGTTTAGTTTTTCCAGAAACTCAATAGTTAACTTTCCTTTGTATTCTTTGATAAACGCAAATGCTTCTCTCCCATTGATAGCTTCGTTATAATCTTTTGGTGGAGCGCCTGATGGGATCTGCTTTTCTTTGATAATCAAATACGTATCTCGTAATGTTAATCTATTCCCCTCGATTGCGTTTGAGTTATAAGTAAATCGTATTAAAAAATCTGCTTCTTCCTTCTCAACAATGGTTTTGGGTATGGTTTTACGATGATGATTGAAAACCTCTTTGAAATCATCAATTATTTCCAGTTTATTGGCATCAAGGTAATCACTGTTGTAAATACCATACTCCTCAAGCTTAAGCTCTTTGAGTTTCTGCCCAATTTCTTCTCGTGTAGGCTCTTTTTCACCAAGCTTGATTCGTATTTTCTTCCATTCGTTTTCTCCAATACGAATAGTCTTTCCAAGATAATAAAACAGCCTTTTGCCAGATTTTATCTTATCAACATAGGCCATAACAGAACTATTGTCCACATTATATATAAATCTTTTTATTTTGTGGACAATAAACTAAAGCGCGTATAATCGAATTCTGGAACACTACAGAGATGTAGAAAGCGATAACATTTATAAGACACCCCGCCCTCTTTCATAATATGAAAGATTTTAGTCCTGGAAAAAGAAGACAGTTTGGCGGAAGGAATTCTAAGAGAGAAGACCGAGGAGAAAGCAGATTCCGCAGCAGAAATGGAGATAGATCATCATCTGAAAATTCGGAGAGATTTAGTCCAAGATCCGAACGAAGAGAAGATGACAGAGAGAGAAAATTTGAACGACATACAGTCACGTGTGATTCCTGTCACCAAAGATGTGAAGTTCCATTTAAACCAACAGGGAACAAACCAGTGTATTGTAGTGATTGTTTCAAGAAAAAAGACCATGGCCCAAATATGAGATCACACCAATCTTCTGAAAATATGGATTTGGTGCATGAAAAACTAGATAAGATTATGAGAGCATTAAACATTGAATAATGTTCACTCAAAACAATCTTCTTCACAAAAGGTATTTCTTCTTCCCTCAAATGTGCAATTTCCTTTCTTTTCAATAAGATTTCCATCTAAAAATTCACGATAGCTGTTCAATAAAGAAGTGCAATCACTGCAACGTCTGAAATCAGTTCCAATTTCCACTTCAAAATTCTTCTGATCAATCTGCCGAATTTTCGACGGAACGCTCGCGGTTTGCTTAAACTCACGATAAATAGTTTCAATAAATCGATTATCATAAAGTGCGTTAGACAAAGTAATCTGAAGAATACATTTTTTTGGAGCTTTTGTACTCACCAAATCTTTGAAAACAGTGATGCAACGTTGTGATCGCATCCGTTGTTTGTCCTCTTCATTCTTTTTTGCGAGAGAAGCAGGAAGTTTAATGCTTCCGTCAGGGTTGAATTCCATAAGAATTTTTGTTTGAGGCATGTTTATATGCGTTGTGATTGTAGACAAAAAAGTTTAAAAAAATCAGTTACCGTTTACTAACATCAGAAACAGTAACAGATTTGACATACGCCGGCTTATTTTTGTAAAGCGCACCAATAATGAGTTCTTCAGGAACAGAAGAAACAATAAGAAGTTGTTGTGCTTCATAGTGAGGAGTGATATCTGCAATAACCCCTTGTGCTTTGAATGTTCTTTTAAGAACATTTCGCAAAGCGTCAACGCCTCTCTTGGAACTTCCACGGATGTCTGCGTCTATTCGATACATTTTTTGCGCTTTTACTATTGCGCTGTGCTCTTCTGCGCCTGCTTTTGTTTTATCGACAAGATATTCAAGGAAATGCTGCTCCGCAGGAGATCGAACAGAATCATAACGAAGTCTTCCAAAAGGGACACGATCTTTGTATGCCTCTTGAGCTGCCGCAAGCAATGCATAGTAAGTATTTCTTTCAGCATACGGAATAAGCGCAGGAGGAATTCCTTGATGAAGCAAATAAAGATTTTGTAAGAAACGAGCAGTGCGTTTGTGTGCTTGTTTCATTGGTTGGATAGTCACATACGCAAAATGAAAATCTGCTGCCTTCAATATCGGATCGTTTGGAGACGTTGCAACATAATCTAAAAGTTCTTCCATCCGTTCCCCTATTTTATGGGGTTGACAATAAACATAAAAATCTCCAGCAGGTCGCCCAGGGCGTTCTCGACCAAGGCGAACTTCCCTATATGTAAAGCCATTGCCTGGAAATATCCTCCCCGCTATCTCTGTAATAAAATGATGACTTAAGCGACCAGTAAAATTATCACTTGCATACGCCCAAGCAGCACGCATATTTTCTAAAGCACTCGGATCACCCTTTCCAATTTTGTGGGATTGCGTTAACGCATCTTCATTCATGACTCGCAAAATTCTTTCTGTAAGAGTGTCTGAGTAAAGAGCATACGTCCGCGCAGTAGCAAGTAAACGGCGTGTCTGCTGAATAGACTTATGAACTGCTTCCATAAAATAAAAGTCATGGCACTTCTTTATATATTTTTCTCAATTTAACTACTAAGAAAAAGTAACAATAACATTTATAAGTAAGCACAAAATTAAGAGAAGAATGCCATTCAACAAACCACCTCACTTACAATATCTTAAAAGAAATTTAGATTGGTATATCGCTGAGCATGCGGATAGACAAAGCACGATGGGACAATCACGATCAGTAATTCCTGCATATAACATAAATGAAGTGTTGAGAAGAAATAAAGGGCGACAATATAAGGGAGTTCATCACTTTTGTGCGGCAGAAGAAGACGGAGAATTGCTGACATGCGTTATCTTCAAAAGAGATAAACCAAGACAACCAGTTGAATATTTTCATACATTGTATCTTGGAGCAGAAACACAAGACTGTTTTGAAGTAGAACGGCTCATTCTTGAAGGGTTAGGAATCACTATTGAAGATGTACAAAGAAGTCTCATTGCAAAGCATTAATTGTGCACATGTCCAGAAAACTATAAATACCCCCTTCTCTAAAAATAACCAATGAAGAAAAAGAAACACAAATCTCGCTGCGCGAATCATAACAAAAACATGATAGCGGGCGTTATCGCGCTTCTCTCCATCATTGCGTTAACAGCATTCGCGCAATGGACAGGAGGAACAGGAGATACCTTTCTCACAGGCGCGGTCATTCTCAAAAACGCGTGCACAAGCACCCCCGATCTTTATGTTCTCGTTGGTTCAAACGACAATTTCGTCTACGCGTTAGACGCGACAAGTGGCTGCGCTGCGTGGAAATTCGATGCTGGCGGCGATATTAAAGCAAAAGTAGCAACAACAAGCGACACCGTTTTCGTTGGAACAACAGCGAGCGAACTCTACGCGATCAATTTTGACGATGGAACAGAAACATGGCAAGTAGATACAGGGAAAATACAAGGCAGTGTCGCGACAGATGGTTCCTATGTTTATGCAGGAGATAACGCGGGAACGTTCGGCGCCTACGCAGTTGGTTCAGGAACAGAAACATGGACATACACTGCAAATAACATTAAGTCTGATGTTGTTCTCACTGATGGCGTCGTGTATTTTGTCAATGAATATTTGAAAGTGGGTTATTTAGTTGCGGTAGACACCACAAAGCAAACTGCAAAATGGATTTTCACCGCGACAGATAAAACACAAATCTGGGCTGCGCCAGCAGTCACAACAGACGCGATTTATGTCGCGTCAGGAAGCACGTTATACAAAATCAACAAAGATTATGGAGTCGCTGTCTGGAGTTTTAAGGCAGGAAAAAGTATTCGAACACAACCAACAGTGGACACGAAAGGAATTATTTATTTTGGCAGCAGTGATGGCTATTTCTACGCAGTAAACAGCAAAGATGGCAAGCTTGTTTGGAAATACCAAGTCAACGCGGAAATGAGCGGCAGTGCGGCAGTTGATGATGCGTACGTCTATTTTGGCGCGCAAAACAGCAAAGTCTACGCGTTGAATAAAGCAACAGGAGCGCTCGTTTGGGAATTCAAGACAGGTGGAAAGATCTTTGGCAGCGTCACCTTATATGAAGACATGCTCTATGTTCCTTCAGCGGATTATAGTGTGTATGCGCTGACCGCGGCAACAGGACAACAAGTCTGGGCATATAAAACAAAAGGCGCGTTGTATGGTGGAATTGCTGTAGTAGAAGGATAAGAAAATAAAAAAATAAGAATGTAAAAATCAGTTACCATTCATCTTCATCATCGAAAAAGTACATGCGCTCACCCCTCATGCTCGTTGAATGCGCGTTATTGCTTTTCTTTCTATATAAAGTTTGTTTTTTTATAGTAAACGACACAATTATGTCCGTTACTATTAGAAGAAACTTAATAAATAATCCCCTTCCATAATTGTCAAAAGCGACCGACCACCACCTATCAATAGCTTGGATGGCATGCTCGCTTCGCTCGGGTCGGTCGCTTGGGACTACTAAAGTTTTCCACCATTAAAATAATCGTACCACTGGTGACCGCTTTGCTCACACCAGTGGAAAACTTCAGTATTATAATAAATGACAGAAACATTATTTACAACAATAGAATTCCAAATGAGTTTATTGTTATTCGTAGCGTTAGCAGGCTATTTATTAGCGTCAAGAATAAATCAATCAGCGGTCATAGGAGAGATAATCGTTGGTGTGATCATTGGTCCAAGTTTATTGGGACTTATCACCTACACTGATTTTGTTGCAAGCGTCGCTCATTTGGGCGCGATAATCTTGCTCTTTGTCGTTGGTTTAGAATTTAAGCTTAAAGACATTTTTAATGTAAAATACTCCTTCATTGCTTTAATAGGGGTCATAATCCCATGGATTGGCGGCTTTTTTCTGACAAAATTTTTCGGATACGACTTTGGAAGCGCTGTTTTTGTGGGAACAGCATTAACAGCAACCAGCATCGCGATAACCGCCAATGTTCTTAAGGAAATGGGCAAGCTGCAAACAGAGGCTGCAAAAGCGATCATAGGCGCAGCGGTCATTGATGATGTGTTAAGCCTTCTCGCATTGTCAATTTCTACACAAATTGTCGCTGGAGCGTTTTCTTGGTCGTCAACGCTTTTTGTTTTGATAAAAGCGGCTCTATTTTTAGCAGCCGCCTCTTACGTGGGCATAAAATATCTGAGTCCGATGCTGGAAAGAGTGGATAAAAGCAAAATAGCAAACAAATTTCCAGAGTTTGTTTTTATTTCCGCGATGATGCTCGCGTTTTTTTACGCGATGATTTCCGAACTTATAGGGCTTTCCGCCATTGTCGGTTCTTTTATCGCGGGGATGGCTCTTGAAGGAACAATGATACAGCATGGTAAAAATTATAAGGAAGGCGCTGAATATTTGCACATCATATTCGCGTCTATCTTTTTCGTTTCACTCGGTATTCTCGCTGATTTCCATGCCTTAACCTTTGGAGTAATTGGCTTTTTGATTGCGTTGACATTTATAGCGATAGCAACAAAAGGAGTAGGGTGCTACATTCCAGCAAAGCTTCAAGGATTTTCTCATAAAGACGCATCAATTGTTGGCTGGGGCATGTCTCCAAGAGGAGAAGTGGCGATGATCGTTGCGTTAATAGGTCTCAACGCGGGTCTTATCAAACAAGATATTTATGTTTCTCTTGTTTTAATGAGCTTGCTCACCACAATTATAACTCCGCTTGTTTTGAGGAACTGGCTGTATAGTGGAGAGAAGTGATTTCTTCTTCAAACGTACTTATTAGAGAGCAAACAGAAGGATTTAAATAAGAGTTTTTCCCATTTTTAGTTGAGGTGAAAAATGGAAGAGCTCGGCGTATTTATTTTTCTTTTGGGAACGGCTCCGGTGAAAATCTCTAACAATATTGCTTTCAAGTTGTGAAGGATAACTCTTGCAGCGACTTCAGAGTGTTGCGCTCTGAAAGAGACGCTTCGGACGTAGTCTCCGAAGCGTCTCTTGAAACTAGAATTATTGTATT
>JACRPI010000006.1 GCA_016214075.1 Candidatus Woesearchaeota archaeon | reverse complement strand
GTTCATCCGGAATTCTCCAACCATCATCTCTAACAACTAATCCCATCGGGTCACCTCTTCTCATTCTCACGTGACCCATTCCCTAATATCTATTCAATGAGAAAGCTACTATTTATTCCTTTCGGGATAGGCTCTTAGAACATTTGGAGATTTCTCAACAACGTATATTCATGAGTTAGGACATTTCGTCACAGGTGCTGGTGACGCTGACAGACAATTCACCGAGTTCTTTGTCAACGCTCTCTCTCAAATGATTGAACGCTATACAAAGGAAAAATAAAGTCAAAAACTCACGCCTCGCCACACTCTAACAGCCTTTGTCAATTCTATAACAACATACCCGCTGAATGAAATGAGGATAATTGTTCCTACCTCTATCCAACTCAGCGCAACTGTGCCGAACAACGGCTGCAAGGAAGGAATGTACACAACCGACGCAAGCACAAGCACTGAAGCACTTACCGCAAGAAGGAGATAGGGATTTTTGAACAGACCAACGTGATGCGCGGGATGAATCGTTGACCTGCACGAAAATGCCTGAAAGAGCTCGAAGATGGAAATCAAGACAAACGTCATTGTTTGCGCCTTGAGAAGGTTTTGTTCATACAGATAAAAATAGGAAAAAACACTCAGCGCAGCTATTGTCATCGTGATTGGATAATAAACAAGGTATGGCGCAAGCCCTTTGTAGAGCTTTTCATGCCTCTTTCTTGGTTTTTGTTTCATGACTTCATGCTCATACGGATCAACACTGAGCGCAAGCGCAGGGAACCCATCGGTGACTAAATTAATAAGAAGGATTTGTGTCGCGATCAAAGGAATGGGAAAGCCTAATAATGTTATAATGAAGACAATCAATACTTCTGAAATATTTCCTGACAATAAAAATCCAAAATATTTTTTGATATTGCCATAAATTCCTCGACCTTCTTCCACCGCATTGACAATGCTGGTGAAATTGTCATCTGTCAAGACCATCGCGCTCGCTTCTTTGCTGACATCTGTTCCTGTAATACCCATCGCAACGCCAATGTCCGCTTTCTTTAACGCAGGAGCGTCATTGACGCCATCGCCTGTCATCGCGACCACATGGCCGTTCTTTTGGAGCGCTTCAACAATTTTGAGTTTGTGCTCTGGATTTACTCTTGCATAAATGTCAATGTGTTCTATGATGTCGTCGAGATTTGTTCTGCTTTCGAGTTCTTTTCCATTCATCACCCGCGTTCCGAGACCAAGCTCCGCGCCAATTGCTTTCGCAGTATCTTCATGATCTCCTGTAATCATAATGACTCGGATTCCCGCATTTTTACAGCGGAGAATCGCTTCTTTTGCTTCTTGTCTCGGCGGATCAATCATGCCCTGAAGCCCGACAAAAATAAGATCGCTTTCATCTGCTTCTGTATAATTTGCGCGTTTTTTTGGAAGCTCTTTGTAGGCAAACGCGAGCACACGCAACGCGCAGGAAGAGAAATTTTTGTTTGCTTCAAGCACTGCTTTCTTGTCTTTTGGAGTTATAGAACGAACTTTCCCATTCATCAGAATTTTTGTGCATATATGCAATATGAGATCTGGTGCCCCTTTTGTGTACATCACTGTTTTTTTCCCAACACTGTGGATCGTACTCATTCGCTTTCGTTTGGAGTCAAAGACAATCTCTTCTATACGTGGTTCTTGTTTCTGCAATATTTCTCTTTGCATATTTCCTTTTGCGGCGCTGACGAGCAAGCAGCCTTCTGTTGGATCGCCAATCACTTTTTCATTGTCTAACGCTGCGTTGTTGTTGAGCGCGCCAATTTTCAAAATGAAAGATACTTCCTTTGGATCAATTTTTTGCCCATGCACAAAAAAATCTCCTTCTGTTTTATACCCTGTGCCTGTGACTTCAATCGCTTTTCCGTTCGTGTAGATCTGTCTAACCGTCATTTCGTTTTTGGTGAGTGTTCCTGTTTTATCTGTGCAGATGACGGTAGTGCATCCCAATGTTTCGACACTTGGCAGTTTTCTAATGAGCGCGTTCTTTTTTATCATGCGCTGGACACCGACTGCTAATGTAATTGTGATGACTGCGGGAAGACCCTCTGGCACTGCCGCGACCGCCAACGCGACTGCCGCGAGGAACGCAGGGAGAAGCGCTTCTCCTTTGAAAACCGCGAGCCCGAATATAAGAAGACAAACAAGGATTGTGCCGATACCCAATATTTTTCCAATCTTGTCTAAACTTTTTTGTAAAGGAGTAGCGAGTTCTTCCGCTTCTTCAATGAGCTTTGCAATTTTACCAATTTCTGTCTGCATTCCTGTTGCGGTCACGACTGCTTTTCCTCTGCCACTTGTGATCACTGTTCCCGCGAAGACCATATTTTTTTGATCTCCTAACGCGATTGCTTTTTCGATACTGTTTATTTGTTTTTCAATAGATTCTGATTCTCCTGTTAATGCCGCTTCCTGTGTTTTGAGATGAATAGATTCTGTGACTCTTGCGTCTGCAGGAATTTTATCTCCTTCTTCAAGCAAGATAATATCTCCTGGAACAAGTTCTCTCGCGTCAATTTCGTGGATGGTGTTTTCTCTTATGACTTTTGCTTTCAGGCTTGCGAGTTTTTTTAACGCGGCGATTGATTTTTCTGCTCTGTATTCCTGAATAAAGCCAAAAATTGCGTTGAAGATGAGGATTCCAAGGATAACTGACGCGTCAATGTATTCTTTGAGGAAAAATGAGATGATCACTGCTGCGAGAAGGATATATACTAACAGACTTTTGAATTGTCTAAGAAAGATTATGATGGAGTTTATTTTTTTTGCTTCTTTGAGCTCATTGTAGCCGTATTGTTTAAGACGGAGAATTACTTCTGTTTTCGAGAGACCTTCTTGTTTTGTTGTAAAGTTTGCGTATGTTTGTTCTATGGATTTGTTATAATACTCGCCCTTTTGGTCTCCCATTGTGTTTTTAATGGAAAGAAGATATAAATAGGTTTCTAAAGAGAAGCTTCACTTATACTTTATTCGCTCAATTATCTTGATTCGCTCCTTTGCTCTTGAATCCCCATGCTTTATTTGTATTGTATTTTTTGAAATTTAGGAAGATTATTTTTTGCTTTTTGCACTTCTACAAAAAGACATAGAGATTCATGTGGTCGTTGCTGGTGCGTGTACTTGAGAGACATGCTATTTTCGAGTAAAACTTTATATATCAGTTGATATCATATCAGTTGATATGTGGCAAATCTTCAAGAAAAGGAATTATAGTGAACAAAGGAGCCCTACCCTTAATACAGTGTTAATGGTAGAAGAAACACTCCTCAACGCAGGTAATGTACTCAGTATAGGAGAACTTAAAAGAATGCTCCCAAAGCAGATTATGCATCAAACACTCATGGCAATTATTGATTATCTTGAGTATAGTGGAAAAATCACTCTTCATGACAACAAAGTTCTCTGGACCTTCAAACCTCAGAGTAAATTAAGAAAGATGAAAGGATTGATAGTTCGATGAAAGGGTACAAAGGGAAAATCGACAAGAGAATAACACTAAAGCTTGTCGGTGACGCAGAAACGGCGTTTAATGATTTAAACAGAATTGTCGGCGAACAAAAAAGTAAAGGAATCATAAGCTCAAAAGAAATAACTCTTCTTCATGCGATTAACAGAATCTTTGACATGATTGTTGTCAATCCATTTTATGGAGAAAATGCGAAGAAAGATTTAATCCCCAGAGAATATACGCAGAGATATGGTGTTGGAAATCTTTTCATAGCTGACTTGCCTGATTACTGGAGAATGATTTACACGCTTGAAAGTGATGAAATTGAGATTATTGCTTTTGTTTTAGATATAGTTGATCATGATAGATATGACAAAATATTTGGGTTTCGGAAAAGATGAGATTATGAACTAATTAATATCCAACACTTCATCATTCTTCGGCGTATAAATCTTCTTGACATACCCTTTCACCAAATCAGCAAACGCTTCTATTGAAACTTCATCGCCATGATTCAAGATAAGAACTTTTGGCTTGATCTGCTTGACTGCTGCGACTAACTCATTCTGTCCCGCATGCGCGCTGAAATCAAAATGCTCTATTCTGCCTTCCCATCGCACCTTCTTGCCGTCGACATACGCGCTCTTTTCTTGCAACAATAATCGTCCATTTGTTCCTTCTCCCTGATACCCAGTCATGAGAATCGCGTTTTTTGGCTCAAAAAACATCATCTTCAGATATTCCATGACTGGACCGCCAGTGACCATGCCTGATGTCGTGATAATAATTGCTTTTTCATTGAGTACTTTTTTTCTTTCAAGCTCACTGGTGATATAATGCACTTTCTGCTTTGCTTTACGCAACGCTTCCGCGCTTCTGATGAACATAGGATTGCTCATGTATAGATCTGTTGCTTTTCTTGCCATGCCATCAAGATACATAGAACAATCCAGCGTTTCTTTTCCAAGAAGCAGCATAATTTCCTGCGCTCTTCCTATCGCAAAGCTTGGGAGCAGGACGGATCCACCTTTCGCAAGCACTTCTTTGATGACTTTGAGAAATGTTTCTTCTGTTTGTTTTCTGTCAGGATGATTTCTATCTCCATACGTTGTTTCTGTAATCATAATGTCTATATCATCCAGTTTGTAGGACGCTGCGTTGAGGAGAAGCGTTGATTGCCAGTTAATGTCTCCTGTATAAAGAATCCGTTTCTTTTTGTAGGTGAGCAGGATTGACGCGCTGCCAGGGATATGCCCTGCATCGAGAAACTGGACACTCATGTCTTTGTTTATTGTGTAGATTTTGTTGTAGTCCACATCACGGAAGTTTTGCAATACATTCTTGATGTTCGCTTTACTATATCCTGGATGCGAATGCGTGATTAATTCAATGTGAAAAGAATCTTCCAACAAAACTTCTGTGGTGAGTTTTGTGACTCGTGTTGTGTATACGGGACAGTTGAGTCCTGCGTGATTTAAGACAGGAAGCGCGCCTGTATGATCGAGATGCGCGTGGCTCAGGAGAACCGCTTTGATTTTCTCTGGACCAAAAGAAGAAGGAAATTCTGTGCCGTGCTCTGTGATTTTTAATCCCGCATCGAGAAGATAGGAACCATCTACTTCGATACAACTTCTTCCCACTTCTCTGCCTGCGCCATGAAAGATGAATTGCATGAAGTATTTTTTAGTTTGGAAGTATATATAGGTTTCTGAATATGACGTAAATCCAAGAGATTAACTCTGCAAAAAATAACAACAACAATGGCACAGACGGCCATACTCACTTCGTTCGTATGTCCTACTCCGCGAACGAGAACCCTATACTTCGTATAGGAACCTCGTTCGCTCCGTCTGGCCATGTTGTTATTTTTTGTTATATCTAAAACTCACACAAGCTCGAGCGCTTCATGCGAGAGCTTGTGTGCAGAGACGCGAGCGTTAGTCGAGCGTCTTTAATTTTTTTGCTTTACATAAATTGCATAACTTTAACACTAAATAGAAAAATTCTTAGAATTACAATTTAACCTTCTTACTATTCACTAACGCGTATTCTTCATGCGTGCCGACGTCAAACCAATAGCCAGAGAACTGGAAACCATACACTGGCTTTTTTTCCGCGATGAACTTAATTAAATCTCCTGGTCTGTCAAAATGCTTCTCTTCCAACGCTTCACGGATGAAATGCAAATCTTCTTGTGGAAAGAGATAACACGCTGTCGCCGCAAGCGTTGTTTTTGGATTCTCTGGTTTTTCCTCGAAACCTTTTACCCTGTTTGTCTTGTCTAATTCAATGCAGCCAAGTCTTCCCGCAATTTTTTTCTTGTCCTTTGTGTCGTACAGCGCAACGACTGTTGTTTCATACTTTTTGTAGAACTGAATGAGTTCCGCTATTTGGAAAGAGAACATGTTGTCTCCTGCAATCACGAGGAAATCGTCAAACACATGCTGCGTACCAATCACGTAGTCAATATCTCCAATCGCGCCTAATCGTGCGCCATTCTCTGTTGTTTTGTCGTTGATAACGTGAATTCTTCTCTTGAATTTTTTTGTTTTCAGCCATTCACAAAAATGCATGTAAAATTTTTCATTGGTGACGATATAAATTTCATCAATCTCTGGACAATGCTCGATTTTTTCCACAATATACTCAATAATTGGTTTTCCTTGTACTTCAAGAAGCGGTTTTGCTTTGTTTTCTGTCAACGGATAGAGCCTTGTCGCATATCCTGCCGCAAGAATGATTGCTTTCATTGCTTGAGATTGAAATAGTACTTATTTTTAAAGCTAACTGAGAAAATCTTACTCTTACTATGTTTCTACAATCATCTCATGCGTTTTCTCAGAACACATGAACAACTTTCTGAAACTTAAACACTTCTTATAAGTAGTAAAATGAGTAATGTTTATAAAACGTTGTTCTCTTCTCTCTCTTATGACAGACGTCCTTACCTCTAAATGGGACCAACCGTGGAAATTGAAGAATCTGGACGATCAACGTAGATTTTTTCGCGATGCTTCTTCAGATCTTGTACGCAAGGTGCTCCTAGAACATGTTGCTCAGAGAGATACGCTTCTTGAAATAGGAAGTGGCTTTGGTGAACTTGTTGGCCTTGTTCCAGAATATGAACATCGCATTCAACAAACAGAACAAGGAGAAGCAAATGTTACTGAACATAGACGGCAACATCCAACATCAAACATTCTTGTTGCTAATGTGTATCGCCTTCCTTTTCCTGACGCGTCATTTGACGTTGTTCTTGGCAACGCTTCTTTTGATACATTTGGGGATCTCGAAGCAGCACTCACTGAAACAAAAAGAGTGCTCAGACCAAATGGAAGAATCATTCATTTTCTTGACCTCACCCCTGATCCTTGCGCAACAGTTGTCGCATATCAACGCGCGGGGTATGCTCCATTTCCTGCACTTGATGATAAAGGAAATCTTTACAGAGGACTGCGTGTTATAAAACACGAGGATTATCTTAGAGCATTGGAACAGTTCAGGAGATTTATGGAAGGACATTATCTTACTACGTACTTAACAGAAGCTGAAGCGTACATTCGCTTGATTGCTTCTCCTGAGCACCTTCATGTATTGCAGAAGCTTGCGCATATCGCGGCAGAACTTGAGGCTCCTTCAGAAGTAGTTTCTTTTACAGATGCATTTCTTACTCGCTTTCAGACAGCGCTTGATAGAACAGGTTTTACTATTAGAGAAGATGCATATCGAGAGGGAAATGGCGTTCTTTGCAGAGATCATTTTCCGTTTGAGATTCCTGGGAATTATCACAAAGCAACAATTCAAGGAATTACATGGGGACAAGACGATCTTGCTCTGGAGCGATTAGGTCATAATTATGTTCGCGTTGTTTGTGAACAGCATGTTCTTGTCGCGCAGAAAGTTTAGATGTTACATTCGCACATACGAAAAGTAGAACAACAGAATGTTGACGAGATAAACGCTACTGCAAACCAAACAATAATTCTTCAGTTTGAAATAGCTGACATAGATTAAATAAACAGTCATAACTAGTGAAGCGGATGCGAGATAGAAAACTACCTGCGGTGAAGCGACTAACGCAAGTACTGCCATGAACGGATAAAAGAACATCCCCTTCACTGAGTTTGGAACTCCTCCCACTGCGCTGTATTTACTTTTTGCGGCAGCTGTGCAGGACATGTGATCACTAATGTCGCACACTGCTTTGTATTTCTTGTTTTTTTCCAGCTTTTTTTCGACGTAAAAAGAATACGCTGAAAGAAGAAATCCCGCAATACAAATAATAATTATGAGAGACATGATTCTGTTTTAGTTCTTGTGCTATTTATATGTTTCTAAAGAAAAAAACGCCAGCGCCCGGACAACGAGGAACAAGTTTCTCTGGGTCACAGCAAGCTGTGACTGTCAAGAACACGAGTTCTTGAACACAACGCTCATCTGAAGATTCGGTTGTTTGAACCGAGATACAATCGGAATGAAGTTCCGATGTACATGAAAATTCCCCCGTAGAAAATAAAAAAGCGCCGACGCCCGGATTTGAACCGAGATATCCTTTCGGAAATCAGCTCTCAAGGCTGACGCAGTACCAGATTGTGCCACGTCGGCAATAGTGTGTTTCTCATAGGGGAATTTTCATTGTATCCTTTCGGAAATCAGCTCTCAAGGCTGACGCAGTACCAGATTGTGCCACGCTGGCATGAATGATTTTATTAAACATTTGAAGATGTTTATAAAATTATTGTAATGATCGTGACTAAAACAAATAGAAAAAAGTAAAAATAATCCCAATGGTTATCCCATGCCTGAAGGCATGGGCTTTTCCGTTGGGATTATTAAACATGTGAACTTACGGCTTCATCCCCGCACTAAAGTGCGGGGCTTTCGCCGAGTTCCCATGTAAAAAATTATTCGCGCATATCCGGCGGCAACATAATAGGAATTCCTTCCTTAATAGGATAATCAATCTTGCACTTTTTACAGACCAACGCTGTTTTGTCCTTATTGTAGGAAATATCTCCCTTACACATCGGACATGCAAGAATGTCGTACAATTCCTTTGATAAAGGATCCGCTGCCATTTTCGTTTACGCTTTTATGCACTTGCTTTGACACGTTTGCGCTTTTCTTTCTTCATGCGCTTACGTTGCCATTTCCAACGCATCTGTCGTTTCTTTTTCCATCGACGTGAACTTCGTTTCATACTTTCTTTCCTCGCATTATTGTAAATCCAAACAAATAAAATGCCCCGATCGGGCTTCTCACCTAAGGGAATGCTTCCCTTAGCAACCCCTGTGCGTTTCGCTTACGCTCAACAGCACTCGAATATAAAATGCCCCGATCGGGATTTGAACCCGAGTCCCAGCATCGAAAGTGCTGGATGATTGGCCGGACTACACCATCGGGGCAGTAAACATCTCCTAAGAGGGAAAGCACTTATTTAAAAAACTATTGGTGAATCGCAAAGTTTTATATAGAATTTCCCTTCACAACCTTTTATGAAGCGGAAGGTTGTACAGCAAGGTCCAGCTACTTTAATGATCTCTCTCCCCAGCAAATGGGTCAAGGAAAATTCTATCACCAAAGGTGACGAACTTGAAGTGACTGAAGAACGCGGTCGACTCGTCCTCACTCTCGATTCCGCCAAAACTGAACCCGCAAAAAAGGAAATTGACGCTGCATCAGAACTCTTTAACGAATATTTTGTAAACTATGTGTACCAAAAAGGATATGATGAAATTCTTATTCGCTACAACGACGCTTCTGTTCCCATACTCGTGGAAAAGCGAGCAAAACAACTCCTTGGTTTTGAAATCGTTGAAAAAACAAAAAACAGCATCCTCTTGAAAATGCTGGTCAGCGTGGATCAACAGGAATTTGAGACTGTTCTGAAAAAATTGTTTCAAATTACTCTTGTTATGGGAGACAAGATCAGCGAAGCGCTTGCTCAGAAAAATTCAGCTCTTCTTGAAGAAGTTAAAATTGATGAGAAAGAAAACAACAAATACAGCGATCTTTGCGTGCGGATTCTCTACAAAAACAGATACAAATACCCTGAGAACGGATTCGCGCTCTACTCGCTTCTTCGTGAGCTTGAACAAATAGGTGACTATTACAAATATATTGCAGCGAGTTTTTCTGTATCTTCTCTACCAAAAACTGAACTTCAGAAACTCTACTCAGGAATCCACACGTTTTTCAGAATGTATTATGAACTGTATTATTCTTATGACGCAGAAAAAGCGCAACGATTTTTTCAACGAAAAAATGAATTACTTCAGGAATCTCGACAACAACTTACTACCGCGACAAAAGAAGAAGCACTTGTTCTTTCCCATTTTACTGCATTAGTGCAGAGCATCTTTAATCTGAAAGGCGTTATGTTTTTGCAGCACATTTGAAAAAATAGATCATTTTCAACAAGATTTTTAAACAAACTCTTATTCAAGAATATATCTTTATCGGGCCCGTAGCTTAGCCTGGAATCTCAGTGATGGGATCTAGAGCGCTGGTCTTATATGTCCACGTTTTAGACAGGGCGAAGTACACCAGTGGTCGTGGGTTCAAAGCCCATCGGGCCCATTTTTTTCTTTATTACATCTTACCTTTATGTCTTCGCTCTTCATTGATATAGACTTTATTTTTTAATAAAGAGTTGAATTGTGATAAAGCTCCTGCTGAGCGAGTTTTTTGTTTTGTATGTCGATTCGCCAGCTTTAAGCGAAAGATACAAAAGTATTTATATCACAAAACCTAGAATGTTACTAAAGAGGTGTCTTTCATGAAAAAAGATTATCAATTTTATATTGTCACTGCAGTCGCAGCTATTGCAGTTATTTTTCTTTTGTCCTATGCGAATATTACTGGAATCCCTTCTGTGGGACAAGCACTAAAAGCCGCAACAACAACCAGCGGAAGTCTTGCCATCGCATGCAGCGATTCCGATAACGGAGCTGATTCCACTGTTGTCGGCAGGACAAAAGGGCTTCAAAAGAATCCTTTCATCATAAAGAAAGACGCAACGCTTGTTTCTGTTGTTGATTACTGTTATGATGAATCCACACTTGTCGAATATACTTGTGAGAATAATTATGTCGCAACGTCAAAAGTAGACTGTACTTGTGAAGAAGGAGTATGCGTCAAGGTCGCAAAAAGTGAAACAAAAAAGACTTTTCCTAAAATAACATATGTTCCTAAAAAAACCAGCGCAACTGTAAAAACAACAGATTGCGCAGAAAGCGATAATGGACTTGACTATTCCACTTATGGAACAATCACCACCACTGATTATGAAGAAGGCACTTCCCAAAGCTGGGGTGATTCCTGCTATTCCAATGAAGTCACATTAGCAGAATGGTACTGCGATGAAAATTATGAAAAGCAGCAGGAGATTTACAATTGTCCAAATGGCTGCTCTGACGGAGCATGCCTGTAAATTTTTTTTCTCTTCTTTCTTCTCTTTTCTATTCAA
Source organism: Candidatus Woesearchaeota archaeon (assembly GCA_016214075.1). NCBI lineage: Archaea > Nanobdellati > Candidatus Woesearchaeota > Candidatus Woesearchaeota archaeon. The sequence goes on along the minus strand of JACRPI010000006.1, from coordinate 4,846 downwards.
AAACAATAATCTTTATAAACAACCTCCTATTTTTCAAACAATATGGCAATCGTACAATTTAGACCAAAACGAAAATCAACAGGAAGCAGATACATCTCAGCTCGAGGAAAAAAACTCTTTGAAATGGGAAATGTTCCAACACTTCCTCCTATTGGAGAGAAGAAGCTTAAAGTCATCAGAACAAAAGGCGGAGATAAAAAAGTCCGTGTCATGGCAGCAACTATTGTGAATGTTCTTGATCCTTCAACAAAACGCGCGGTAAAAGCAATTATGAAATATGTCGCTGAAAACCCCGCAAACAGACATTATGTTCGAACAAACGCACTCACGAAAGGCGCTGTTGTTGAAACAGACAAAGGCCGTGTGCGCATTACTTCACGACCAGCACAAGATGGCTGTATGAATGGCGTTTTAGTGAAATAATTTATTTTCTTATTTTTATACTAACTTTTTTAAATGAACACGCATTTTTTCCTGTTTATGCCAATGCATGACACTGATTATCCAGGAAGAACACCACGACGGTATGTGTTATCTTATCGAGTTCCAGAGAAAGACACTGTTCTCATGTTTGATCCCGCAACTTTTTATTTTGGTCACTTTCGCAGGTTAACAAAAAAACAACGACAAGCCGCGCTTCGCACATGGCAGAGTTATTGGACGCAGACAAATTTATTTCCGCGCCTCTTTGATGTTCCTTTTGAACAGCGAACATACACTCGTGAACGAAACGATGATGGTCACTACAAGCGAGGCACTCTTGATCTTCTTCATGCTCCTCAACGCGATGTTGAGCACGCGCTGCAATGTGAAATTCGCGCACGACAATCACGACGATTTAAAGCAGCGCACCTCTGGAATGGAGACGGAGACAAAGAGTTGTTTGATTTAGATTCATTATCAATAGCTCCATTTCAAGGATCTCATGTCACGACTGCCAAAGTTCGCTCAGATTCAAGCGCACGCGCAGGAAACGATGTCCTTAAATACAGAAGCGTGAGCATTGATGACCTCTTTGGTCGAGAAGGTCATTTTATCACAGGAGCACAATCCACAACAGAAGATTTCCACTGGTCACACACCAAAGAAGGACGAACAAATGTTCTCGTCATTGACAAAGATCTTGCGTCGCTAATGGATCTCGCGAAACATAATCCGCAAGCATTCCGTGAATACAATGAAAGAAGAGGAACAGCGTTTTTGCCATTTGACATGACAGGAACATATAAGCATGAAGGGGTTCGAACTGATCCTAAATATACTCCCGGTACAAATCCACCAAGAGATGTTCTTTTAATTGATATCTTAATGTATTGGCTTTATCATGGAAGCAATGGCGCAACACAGTTTCAGGTTTCAAAGAATCTCATGCAATTACCCTTACTCATGGATCCTTCTGTGATAACCGCAATTCGCGCAGAACGGCTGCGATTTGAAGTCTTGACACACGCACAAGCAGCTCCTAATCTCCCTCCTGAAAAGATTTGCGAACTCCGACGACTCTATTCAGAAATAAATAAAGGCATGACTGGAAAAGGATACGCGCTGGAAGGACATACTCTTGAATTCAAAGGAACAAATTGGGAAACTGTCGCGTTTAACTATGTGGGCGTTCATGGCAGCGCACACGTTCTCTTCCACGCAGATTATGCATTCCCTCCACTTATTGTCCACAAAACAAATGATAGTCCTCGAGGAACTGTTGTCAAGCACGATGAGCATCCTATCCGTTATCTCGCACGACGACATGTCAGTGTTGATGATTGGACACGACGAAATAGAACAACAAGTGTCGAGGTTCCTGACGCATATATTAATGGCGCACTCACTCCTGATTACAAAGCAGCAATAGCTCAACATTACGAAGGAGGAATTGATGGCTTTCGAGGACAAGTGGTGCATCGATATATGTACGGCACTGCACAAGAAAAAGCAATGGGCGCAAAATTATTAGCGCTCGTTAAATAGAAACAGGAATCTGCGTTTCTTCTGTATCCTTACTTTTTTCATTTTTGAATTTCTGTAAAATATCTTTTACTTCATCCACATTCCTTGCTTTCACCAAATCAATTCTTAATTGCGCCGCGTTAGGAATTCCTTTAGTGAAGTATGATGCCTGAATTCTGAGATTGGTGAATTTTAATCCTTCATACTTTTCCCATAGGTCAACGTATTCGAAGAATAAATCTATCGTGCCTTTCTGTGGTAACACATTCCCTGTTTTGAGATAATGATTTATTCTTGAGAAAATAAATGGATTGCCGCATGCTGCTCTTCCTACCATCACCGCGTCAACGCCTGTTTGTTCTATCATTTCTTTTGCTTTTAGTTCATTACTGACATCGCCATTTCCAATCACGGGGATATTCACTGTTTCTTTGACTTGCTTAATCATATCCCAGTTTGCTGTTCCGCTGTATTGTTGTTCCAATGTTCGTCCATGCACCGCGACTGCTGCTGCTCCTGCCGCTTCCACTGCTTTTGCTAATTTTAGGACAGTGATATTTTTTTCATTCATCCCTAAACGCATTTTGACCGTGACTGGCTTTTCGCTGACACTCACCATTGCTTCAACAATTTGTTTTACTTTTTCTGGTTCATTCAGCAGCGCCGCTCCTGCTCCTGTGCAGGTGACTTGATGCGCAGGACAGCCAAAATTGAAATCCACAATATCTGTTTTGTCTTGGAGAAGTTTTGTCGCTTTTTTTATGTCCGCGATTTCTGAACCGAATAATTGAATAGAGACTGGACGTTCTTCTTCTGTTGTTCGCATCATTTTGATCGCGTATTCATTTTCTCTGCTGATTGCAGTTGCATTGACAAATTCACTGTAGACAAGCCCCGCGCCGTATCTTCTTGCCATGACACGAAACGCGATGTTACAAACCCCTGCCATTGGCGCAAGGCAGGTTGGACTGTCGAGAGCATAGTTGCCGATTTTGAATTGCTTCATGATGTATTGTTTTGGTTGGTTGTTTTAAAAGGTTTGTTCGTTTTCTTTCGCTTGCTTCGAAGAGGATTCTGGTTAGAATAATGAGATTATTTCAATAATAACCCCATTGCACCTCTTTTGGCGCAATGGGTCCCCCTGACATTCTTTCTTTGCTGGTGCGTGTTTTTGCTTTACTATGCTTTGCGTTGTTCTTTTTTAAAAAATCTTTATTAATCCATGATTATTATGATCTCCAATGCAAGTCAAAGAATTTTGTCTGAAAAATAAAACAACAATCATCACTTCTCTTTCTCTCTTCTTTTTTATGTTTTCTCTTCTCTTCTATTTTATGGAACCTGGGTTTTTTCAGCACGACATGGTTGAATACGCGATGTACACGGAATATGTCGTGCTCGATAATTATGATGCGTTGTATGCTCCTTACTTTTCAGCAATAGACGCAGGCGCGTTTCCCTGGAGAACGGGAAATATGTACTTGACTGTTGCTTTCTTTTGGTTGCTTCATTTTTTTGGTGTTGGATCTGAAGCTGCAACTTTTTTTGCGCAATTCTTTTTTGGAAGTCTCTCTGTTGTTGTATTGTATCTTTTTCTTCTTGAACTGTATGAGAAGAATGTTCCCGCGCTTCTTTGCGCACTGCTTTTTGGCATCAGCGCACCTTTGTTTAATTCTGTTCTTTCAAAAGAACATGGAACTGAATATTTCTTTGCGTTCGCCGCGATGTATTTTTTACTTCTTGGATTGAAAGATTCCTCCAAATATAAGGCACTCATTTTGTGTTTGTCGAGCATCTTTCTTGGCTTGTTACTCTGGATGCGCGAAGCAACACTCTTTTTTCCCATTCTCTTTTTTTGTTTCTTTTTTCTTTACGCAAAAAAAGAAGATTGGACATGGAAGACTCTCGTTGTACTTGCTTTACCTTTTCTTGTTTTAGCTGTTGCAGCATTTTACATGTATCTTTGGTTGCTGATTACTATTGCTTCTACTGCAAGCAACGCCCCCTTGTTTACATACACTTCTTTGATTATTGAAGAGGTTATTGCATGGTATCCGCTTCTCTTTTTTCTCTTTTGCATCCTTGGGCTTTGGTATGCTGTTCTCCGCAAAGAGAAAATCATTCTTTTCTTTTTCTCCATGATGTTGTTGTTTTTTATTTTGTTCACCAAAAACGCAACGTTTGATATACGTCATCTTGGCATTTATGTCTTCTTCCCCGCGTCAGTCATTATCTGTTATGGTCTTTGCTGTCTTGAAAACAGGAAGGCGCAACTCGCCGCATATTTTTTAGCAGGGATTCTCTGCGTGCAACTCTTTGTTCCCGGAGTTTCTCTTTTTGAAGAGCGGAAAGAACACATTTACACGCAGGAATTTGGCATCGGTATTGCTTCTGCTGTTCCTTCTGATGGCGTTGTTTTTGTGCAGAAAGATTTTTGCTTATTTATCGCGTATTACGCGAAACGGGAATGTTCTGGAATGCCAACGTCACTCGAGACTTTTGATACTGCACTCGCTTCTGGGAAGCGCGTGTTTGTGTTTTATGAAGCGGGATTTGGGTTTTATGACGATACGACAAAAACTACGATTGAAGAGACTTATTTTTTGCGCTCTGTATATTTTGGAAAATTTGAAACGTTTCATCACGCTGATTTAGCGCCGCAAGTGTATGATGAACAGTTGATTGAAGTGAGCAGAAAGTGATAACACAGACGCACCACTCGCTGGCATCCCAATCGCAGCAACAGGAATTATCATTCCTTAGTTGCGCTCATGCCTCGCATTCGGCAACAAGCTGCGTGGTAACGTGAATTGCGTCAACAAGTGATATAAAACGCAATTCACGGAATTAATAATTTCACCATCATCTCATATCATTAGCGAAATTATTAATATTGCCC